>NZ_JBIAVO010000033.1:58396-82661 GCF_042894345.1 Kitasatospora sp. NPDC001540 | reverse complement strand
CCACCGCTTCTCCACGGAATCCGGCGCCTGTGCGCAGCGCGCGCACCGACGCCGGGCCCCGGCCCCCCCCCCCCCCCGCACCCCCCCCCCCGCCGCCCCCCCCCCCCCCCCCCCGCCCCCCCCCCCCCCCCCCCCCCCCCCCCCCGGGGCCGTGGGGCGCCGCGCAGCGCGACGTCCGGAAGCCGCCGGACCGGCCGGGCGCCCCGGCGCAGGCTGGGGGCATGGAGAACACTGCTGCCACCGCCACCGTCACCGCGCTGGACGTCCGGGCGGTGCCCGGCCCGGTGCTCGCCGAACTGCGCCGGGTCGACGACGCCGGGCGGACCCGGGAGGCTTTCGACGCCGGGCTGGGCGACCAGCCGCTGCGCTGCTGCCTGACCAGGGCCAGGCCCGGCGAGCGGATCGTCCTGCTGTCGTACGCGCCGCTGCTGCGCTGGGCCGCCGAGACCGGCTGCGACCCCGGGCCCTACCTGGAGACCGGGCCGGTGTTCGTGCACGCCGGGCCGTGCGCGGGGCACCCCGGCGGCTGGCCGGAGGGCTTCCACCGCGGGCCGCGGGTGCTGCGGGCCTACTCCGCGGACGGCCTGATCCTCGGCGGGAAGCTCGGCGCACCGGACGAACTCCCGTCGATCGCGGCCGAGTTGCTGGCCGACCCGGCGACCGCGGTGCTGCACGTGCGGGCCGTCGAGTTCGGCTGCTTCCTGCACGAGGTGCGACGCGGCTGAGCGGGCCCGGCCGGGCTCAGCCCTTCGGCTTCGCGTAGTCGGCGTAGCCCTGCCAGTCGAGCACCACGCAGGGCGCGTCGCCGACCACCCAGGCGTCGTGGCCGGGCGGGCAGAGCATGAAGTCGCCCTCGCCGAACTCTGCGGCCTCGCCGTCGTCCATCTCCACCCGCAGCCGGCCGGAGATCACGTACCCGGCGTGCGAGGCCTGGCAGCTGTCCGTGCCGGCGATCGGCCCCACGTGCTCCGACCAGCGCCAGCCCGGCTCGAACACCGCGCGGCCGACGCCGCCGGCCGCCAGGTTCACCAGGGCCAGCTGCCCCTTGCCGCCCTCGAACGGGCGGACCTCCTCCGGTTCGTCCAGACTCATCCGCACCAACCCGGCCATCACCGTTCACCTCCGGCCGAGAACGACCCGCGCCCCGCCGCCGGGCTCGGCGACGGGGCGCGGCTGACCCTTCCATCCTCGGCACCGGGCCGGGCGGGCGCGACGCGGGACGGTCAGTCGGTGGCGCCCGCGAGCTGGGCGGCGGCGGTGACGCGGTCCAGCTGGATGACGTGCACCGGGTCGCCGTAGCTCGTCCACGGGCCCGGGACGTACGGGCCGAGCGCCCGGAAGTGCGGCATCGCCTCCGCGCCGCGGCCGGCCCGGGTGTGGAACTGGGCGAGCCAGCCGTGCAGGCCCCGGATCCGGGGGGCCATCGCCTCGGCGGCGGCCGGGTCCGCCTCGGCGGCGGCCAGGTCGGCCTCGGCGGCGGCCAGGTCGGCCTCCGCGGCCTCGACGGAGGCCAGTACCTCGGGGGCGCCGTAGGCGGCGCGCCGGTCCTCGACGCCGCGGAACTGCTCGTCCCAGGCCTGGAGCTTGACCAGGGTCATCAGCGAGCCGACCGGCGCGCCCGCCACCGCCGCGTCCGCGAAGGCGTGCATCAGCTCGTGGCTGCCGTGCCACTTCGCGCACCAGTACTGCAGGGCCCGCAGGTGGCCGCCGACGTGCAGCGGGTCGCGGGCGGTGAGCTCCGCCCACAGGGCCACGTAGCGGGCGTTCTCCCAGCCCAGGCCCATCGCGATCGGCTGCTGGACGTAGAACGGCAACGGGTCGTCCGCCGCCGCCAGGCGCTCGGCCTCCTTCGCGGCCTGCTCGGCCTCGCCCAGGACCCGGTGGAAGGCCTGGAACTGCTCCTGGCTGACCTCGCTGGCCTGCCGGGAGCTGCGGATGTTCCAGGCCAGCTGGACCAGGGCCTCCACGGTGACCACCGCGGCGTCCGGGTCGTCCGGCCGCTCGGTGCGCCAGGCCTTCAGCCAGGCGTCGTCCTCGGCGGCGTTCTCGCCCAGCGGGCCGACCAGGCGCGTGCGCAGGTCGTGGTCGCCGGCCGCGGCGGCCAGCAGGTCGGCGGCCGGGCGCCAGTCACCGGCGGTGGCGGCGGCCAGCGCGGCGTCCAGCCCCGGGACCTCGGGGGTCCGCACGACCACCAGCTCCTCGCGCGGGACCAGGCCGTGCTTGGTGGACAACTCCCGTTCGAGCTCGGCGCGCCGCTCCTCGGTGCGGTGCCGCACCTCGCCGCGCAGCTTCTCCACGCGGGCGGACTTGGCCTTCGCCCACCAGCTGAGCACCTTCCAGGCCAGCAGCAGGACGAGCGGGATGATGACGATCAGTCGGGCCATCGGGGGTGGTTCTCCAGGGGGTGTGGCGGGTCCGTCAGGACGAGGCGGGCACGGGGGCCGCGGTCTCGGCGAGCAGGGTGCGCAGCGGGGCGGTGTCGGGTTCGGCGGCGACCGCGGCGTCCAGCGCGGCGGGCAGCCGGTCGGCGGCGTCGCCGGGCAGCACCAGGGCGGCCGGGCGGCTCCAGGACAGCTCCCAGTGGGCGCGCCGGTCGGTGGTCAGGGCCAGGACGGTCAGCGCCTCCAGCGCCTCGCGCAGCAGGCCGCGGTGGAACTCCCGGGCGGCCCGGCCGGTGGCCTGCGCGGCCTGCTCGCTCTGCGGCAGCTTCGCGGCGACCTCCGCGCCGCGGCCCGCCTCCAGGGCGTCCAGCATGGCCTCCACGGTGCCGTGCAGGCCGATGCCGGTCAGCGCCCGCAGGACCGGCTGGGCCTGCTCGCGGGCGTGCGCCAGCAGGGTCTCGTGGACCAGGTCCGGCCAGTCGACGCGGCGCTTGGCGGCCGCCTCGGGGACGAGTTCGAGCGTCTCCAGCTCGGCGAGCAGGCGGTCGGCGTCGCGCAGCAGGCCCAGCGCGGGCCGCTCCGAGCCCAGGCCCGGCAGGCCGGAGGTGTCGGGCAGCGCCTCGACCGCGGCGACCCGCTGCCGGATCGGCGGGTGCGAGTCGTACGGGCCGGACTCCTCCTCGGGCAGGTCGAGGCCCATCCTCGCGAGCTCCTCGCGCCGCTTCGGGTCGGCCAGCAGGTGCGCCAGGCCGCCGTAGAACTGGCCGGGCACCGGCAGCAGGCCGACCGACCAGCCCATGGTGGCGTAGCGGTCCAGGTAGAAGCCCTGGGCGGCGCCGAGCGCCGGGATGCGGCGCAGCGCGGCGGCGGTGGCGTCCCGGCCGGCGATCTCGGCGGCGTGCCGGTCGGCGGCGAACTCCTGCTGGCGGCGCACCGATTCGGTGACCCGGAAGTACAGCTTGGCGTACTGGGTGAACAGCTTGGCCAGGACGCGTTCGACGCCGCCGTTGCCCGGGTCCTCGTCGCGGGCGCCGCGGCCCTTGGCGGCCCGGTAGGCGTTGTCCTCGGCGATCTCGGCGGCCTTCTGGGCCTGGTGCAGGTCGGCGCGGTGGTGCAGGGTGGCGATGGAGTGCACCAGGGCGTTGTGGCCGGCCACGGTGAGGGCGCCGAGGCGGACGTCGTTGTTGGCGTAGTGGCCGAACTCGTGGGCGAGCACCGAGTCCAGCTCGGCCTCGCTGAGGCCCATCAGCAGCGGGGCGCCGACCGCGAGGCGGCGCGGGCCGGGGACGAGGCCGAGCAGCCGGGTCTCCTCGGAGACGTACGCGTTGACGTCCGAGACCAGGCGGATCTCGGCGGGGCCGCGGACGCCGGTGGCCTCGGTGATCCGGTCGACCCGGGCCCACAGCTCGGGCTGCTGCTCGCGGCTCAGCACCAGCCCCTCGCGGTGGTCGGAGCGCGGCCGGCGGGTCAGGAACACCACCCGCAGCACCGGGTAGGCGATGGCGGCGCTCAGCAGCCACAGCTTGACCATGCCGCTGTGGAAGCGGTCGGAGTTGACGACCAGTTCGACGTTCAGCCAGACCAGGCCGACCACGAGGGCCGCCGCGAGCAGGTAGAACCCGGCCAGCAGGGCGACGGCGACCAGCGCCCGGGTGGAGGTGCGCATGCCGGTGCGCTCCGTGGACATTCCGGGTTCCCCCTGCGTCGATCATGTGTACGGGACGGCTGATCGTACTGGTGCGACCTGTTCGACAGCGAGGCCTTTCAGGTCACGGAAACGCCGCCCCGCGGGCCACCGGGGCCACCTCCGCCGCACTAGGCTCGGCTGCATGACCGAGCACCAGCTTTCCCACGGCTTCGAGACCCTCGCCATCCACGCGGGCCAGGAAGCGGACCCCCGGACCGGGGCAGTCGTGACGCCGATCTACCAGGTGTCCACCTACAAGCAGGACGGCGTCGGCGGACTGCGCGAGGGCTACGAGTACAGCCGCTCCGCCAACCCCACCCGCACCGCGCTGGAGGAGTGCCTGGCCGCGATCGAGGGCGGCGCGCGCGGCCTCGCCTTCGCCTCCGGGCTGGCCGCCGAGGACACCCTGCTGCGCACCCTGCTCAAGCCCGGCGACCACATCGTCATCCCGAACGACGCGTACGGCGGCACCTTCCGGCTGTTCGCCAAGGTGCTGACCCGCTGGGGCGTCGAGTTCTCCGTCGCCGACACCCACCACCCCGAGAAGGTCCGCGAGGCGATCCGCCCGACCACCCGCGCGGTGTGGGTGGAGACCCCCTCCAACCCGCTGCTGGGCATCACCGACCTCGCCGCCGTCGCCGAGATCGCGCACGCCGCCGGGGCGAAGCTGGTCGTCGACAACACCTTCGCCAGCCCCTACCTGCAGCAGCCGATCTCCTTCGGCGCCGACGTGGTGGTGCACTCCACCACCAAGTACATGGGCGGGCACTCCGACGTGGTCGGCGGTGCCCTGGTGGTCGCCGACCCCGGCCTGGCCGAGGAGGTCGCCTACCACCAGAACGCGATGGGCGCGGTGGCCGGGCCGTTCGACGCCTGGCTGGTGCTGCGCGGCATCAAGACGCTCGGCGTCCGGATGGACCGGCACTCGGAGAACGCCGAGAAGGTCGCCGAACTGCTGTCGAACCACCCGAAGGTGACGCGGGTGCTCTACCCGGGCCTGCCCACCCACCCCGGGCACGACGTCGCCGCCAAGCAGATGAAGGCCTTCGGCGGCATGGTGTCCTTCCGCGTCGCGGGCGGTGAGCAGGCCGCCGTCGAGGTCTGCAACCGGGCCGAACTCTTCACCCTGGGCGAGTCGTTGGGCGGCGTCGAGTCGCTGATCGAGCACCCCGGGCGGATGACCCACGCCTCCGCGGCCGGCTCCCCGCTGGAGGTGCCCGCCGACCTGGTGCGGATCTCGGTCGGCATCGAGTCCGCCACCGACCTGCTCGCCGACCTGGAGCAGGCGCTGGGCTGACCGGCCGTCGCCCGCCGCCGGTTCAACGACGGTCCAGCAGACCGTCGTTGAACCGGGCCAGCAGCGCGCAGAACACCGCCCGCTCCCCGGGCGTCCACCCCGCGGTCAGCTCGTCGATCAACTCCCGCCGCCGTCGGCGGACCCGGGCCAGCCGCCCGACCCCCAGCGGCGTCAGCGCCAGCCGCACCGCCCGCCGGTCCGCCGGGTACGGCAGCCGCGCCACCAGCCGCTCGCGCAGCAGCGGCGCGGCCTGCCGGGTCACCGTCGAGGAGTCCACCCCGAGCTCCGCGGCCAGCGTCTTCACGTTGGCCGGGCCGGTGGCGGCCAACTGCTCCAGCAGCAGGAACGCGGCCCGGTCGAGCTCCCCGGCGACGCTGATCCGCCGCGCGAACACCGCGACCTGGTAGGCGAGTTGACGGCCGGGATCGAGGCCGGGATCGAGGCCTTCGGGGTCGGCGGAGGGATCGGGCGCAGGCAGGCTCATCGCGGCTCACGAGGGGGTGCGGGCGACTCGTGACCAGCAGCGTACGCGCGCCGGGCGAACACCGGAACCACTCCGCCCTAGGCTTGCCGCCATGCACAGGTGGCCGATCACGGTGGACGACGTCCGGGGCGCGCAGAAGATGCTGGCCGGGGTGGCCCGGGTCACCCCCATGCAGACCAGCCGCCACCTCTCCGCGGTGGCCGGGACGCCCGTCCACCTCAAGTGCGAGAACCTGCGGTGAAGTTCCCCCCTGATCGTGGACAGCGGGTTTCTGCGCTGCGGCGGTGAAGTCGTGCTGCAGTCGGGCCCTGGTTTCGAGTGGGGTGAGGTGCCCGAGCTCGAGGTGCTTGTGGAGCCTGGTGCGGTTGTATTCGACTTCGATGAAGCGGAAGACGTCGGCGCGGACCTCGGCCCGGGTGGCCCACACGCTCGTGCCGACCTCGGCCTTGAGCAGGGCGAACCAACTCTCCGCTGCGGCGTTATCCTCGCAGGAGCGGACGCGCCCCACCGACTGGCGCATTCCCAACGCCCGTATTTCGCAGCGGAATTCGGTGAAGGCGTACTCGCTGCCACGATCGGCGTGCATGATGCAGCCCTCCTCCAACTGCCCGCGCCCGGCCGCCATCCGCAATGCCGTCACCGACAGCTCGGCGCGGTGGTGGTCCGCCATCGCCCGGCCGACCACCTCGCGCGTGGCCAGATCGATGCAGGTCGTCAGAGGCACCTTCCCTTCCAGTGTGACGAGTTCGGTCATGTCGCCGACCAGGCGCATCCCGGGCCTCAGTGCGGTGAAGTCCCGGCCGATGAGACCCGCGGCGAACACCGCCCGCTTCGCCTGGCGGGTCAGCCCACGCCGTCAGCGCCGGGTGATCCCCGCGATGCCGTTTACGCGCATCGGCCGCTCGACCCGCTTGATGTCGACCACACGCCCGGCCCGGACCAAGGCAGCGTGGATCCGGGGAGCGCCGTAGGCACCGCGCGACCCCGTGCGCAGCACCCGGATCTCCCACACCAGCGCCTCCTCGTCCCGGTCGCGTCGGCGGCGGGCGGGCCGCGCGGCCACATGCGCGTAGTAGGCGGACCGGGAGATGCCCAGCGTGCGGCTACTTCGCCCGGCGATTCGCGAAGAAGGCGGTCGCTTTCCCCAGGACCTCCACGGTCTGCTCCAGCTCGCGGACCTGGCGGCGCAGTCGCGCCAGTTCCTCCGCGCTGACCCCGAGATCCCGGGCGACCTCCGTGACAGTCTTCCCGGACGACAGCGCCGGCTCCACGGCATCACGCTTGAAATCGGCCGGGTACCGCTTGTTCATGTTGCTCTTGCCACTCACCACCTGGACTGCTTCCTCCGGGACTCAACCGTCCCAGTGCCGGGCTGTCCAGATCAACGGGGGAACTTCAGCGATCGACCACCCCCTGAACTCCGGTCTGGCTAGACTTCCTACGCACCCAAACAGGCGCAGGGTTGGTTCACCCTGGCCGGACCGGTACCTGGCTCCGCCCGATGCTGCACCCGGGCGGACGTCGAACCTCTGGGGTTGCTGGGGGCGGCGATCGAGGTTCGACGGTACGTCCGTCCCGGAGGCACGTGAGAGGCATCTCCGGGGCGAACAACACCCGCACCACTTCGACAACAGGAAGGGAGTACCGCACATGAGCGCACACACCTTGCCGCGTCACTACTACGACCCGGCGCGGGGGCTCAACGTCACCGCCGGGGGCACGCCCCTGGTTGAGGCCATGCCGAATGACGTTCTGGTCGGCTTCACGATCACCAACCGGCCCCCGCCGATCGGATCGAAGAAGGACGACGACTGAGATGACCCGCACCCGCGTGGTGGTCATCGCTACCGATGACGATCTCGCGGCGGACATGGTGGTACGTCACTTCGGGCGTACCACCTTCGTTCGTCTCGACCCCGGCAAGCTGCGGCACGGCATCCCTGTCCACGCCCGCATCGGAGGGGGCGCCGACGGGCTGACAGTCGGTACGCCGCTGAGCCCGTCCACGTCCGTGTTCTGGCGGAAGCCCACCCGCGCGACGTCCCTCTCGGGAGAAGCGGCCCAGGCTGCCGACGAAGCCACCATGGCTGTGTTGGGGACCCTCCGCGCCGCCGGTATCACGCGGTGGCTGAACGAGCCCTGTGCGGTCGATCTCGCTCGCCCGAAGGTGGTGCAGCTCCGCCTGGCCCAAGAGCTGGGGTTGCTGGTGCCGGACACGCTGATCACGACCCACGTGATCGAAGCCCAGGACTTCGCGTCTGCCGGGCGGACCGTGACGAAGCAACTCACTGGACGATACGGGGAGTTCACACCCGCACGTGAGCTTGCGACAGGTGAACGGCTCCGCTTGTCGGGCCCTACCGCCTTTCAGCGCATGGTCGACAAGGCTGCGGATCTACGCGTGACCGTGGTCGGCGAGGAAGTGTTTGCCTGTCGGATCACGTCTCCGGATCTTGACTGGCGGGTGGACCATGCCGCATGCCGGTTCGAGCCGACCAAGCTCGACCACACGACTGCGCAAGCCCTTGTTCGCTTCCTCCAGCGTTCCGGGCTCGCGTACGGGGCGTTCGATCTCGCTGAGACGGCGGACGGCGTACCGTGGTTCCTGGAGTGCAACGCTGCCGGGGAGTACGGGTTTCAGGAAGCCCTGACCGGCGCGCCGATCACGCAAGCAATGGCGGGTTGGTTGCTCGATTAGACAGGGAGGGCTCATGCCCCGGCCGCAATGGATGATCGAATCCGGGTGGACCACAGAGGTTGTCAACGGCTACATCAAGTGGACGCACGAATCCGGCAAGACCTATACGGGTCTCACGAAGAAACCCGAATGCGCGGACACGGAGCTTGGCAACCCTCCGGGCTCTCCGCCGCACTCGTGGGTTCGGCGCGACGCCCTTTGGTACTGCCGTGCCTGTCGCCGGGCAACGGCGGGAAGGCCCATTCCTGTCTGCGAAGACGGGGAACACAGGTGGGACCCGGAGGACAAGGACGTCTGTGTCATTTGTCAGGCAGCGGTGTTCGACTTCTACACCGATCGGGGCATCAAGCTCGGGGAGCCGTACAAGGACCCGAAGACCTACGGGCCGACTGAGTAGGTAGCCGGACGCCTCGAAGCCCCGTCTTGCCCTTGCCGGTGATCTTCGGTGGGCGGGGCTTCGTCATGCCTTGTTCCGGGGCAGCACCTTCCACCCCTTGCCCCAGGCCGTAGTAAGCAGCCCTCCGCCTCGAAGAACTCCGAGGGCACGGCGGATCGTCATGGATGCCCGCTCGAATCGTGCCGCGAGGGCGGCCTCCGAAGGCCACGGTTGATCGTCGTACGCCCCGGCACGAATCTAGGCGGCAAGCGCCCGGAGACGGGCCGCAGAGGCTCATCCGGATCGAGCTTGCCGGGCAGCGTCGGGCGAGCTGGGCCGCCTACGAGCGGTCGACCGACGGGCGGACCCTGATCGCTCCGCACATCGATCGAGGCGCGTTCCTCGCGGAGTACAACCGAGACATGGCGGAGCAGCGGGAGCGGGAGCAGCGCAAGGACGCACTTCGGGCCCAGCTCCAAGCGTGGGCGCAGATGCCCGCACACCAGCGGATCCGCCGCGCGGAGCTGCTCGCCACCGCCTATGGGCTGGACGACCTTCCCGGCTTCGAGGCGGAGTTGAAGCGCGACCGCCCGACCCCGGAAGCCGTGGTGGAGCACGGCCGGATCCTGCTGGATCTCTTCGTCCCCGCGTAGCAGCACGTCAGAGCCCCGTCCGGGCCGATCCGGGCGGGGCGTTCTCGGCCCCTCATTCCGTATCGCAGTCGTCGGTCAGTCGGACCACTGGGACGTGATCACCGGCCAAGCCACCCTGGGCCTAGAGGTCCTGGAGCAGTGCCCCGAGGTGCGCACCGTGCTGATCGGCACCGGCGGCGGCGGGCTGCTGGCGGACGGGGTGGTGACGGTCTCCGAGGACGCGCTCTCCCGCTCGCTGCTGGTCGGCCTGGAGCGGCTCAAGTTGGTGGTCGAGCCCGCCGGGGCGGCGCCGATCGCCGCGCTGCTGTCCGAGCCGGGCCGGTTCGAGGGGCCGGTGGTGGCGGTACTCTCCGGCGGCAACGTCGACCCGCAGCCGGGCACTGACCGAGGTCGAGGTGGACCTGCACCTGGAGACCAAGGGGCCCGAGCACTGCGCGGCGGTGATCGGGGAGCTGCGCGAGGCCGGGTACGTGGTCAGCCGCTGAGGCCGGGCCGGGGGCGGCGGGGTTGTCAGTGGTCTCCGGCATGCTGTGACCCGCCTCACCTGCGGCGCTTGACGCGATATATCGCGAGTGACAGCATCTTGCGATGTATCGCGAGCTTCGCCGCAGGTGGGCTCGGGTACCACATCGGATGATTTCCCCACAAAACGACTCGCATCAGGAGATGAGGCAGGCCCATGGCGGCAGCCATCGAAGCCGAGAACCTGGTCAAGACCTTCGGTGACGTCCGCGCCCTGGACGGCGTGAGCCTGGACGTGCCGGAGGGCACCGTGCTCGGCCTGCTCGGCCCCAACGGCGCGGGCAAGACCACCACCGTCCGGGTGCTGACCACCCTGCTCCAACCGGACTCCGGCCGGGCCACCGTGGCCGGGGTCGACGTCCTCAAGCACCCCAACAAGGTGCGCAGCCTGATCGGCCTCTCCGGCCAGTACGCGGCCGTCGACGAGTACCTCACCGGCCGCGAGAACCTCCAGATGGTCGGCGAGCTCTACCAGATGAGCGCCCGCGACGCGAAGAAGCGGGCCCTGGAGCTGCTGGAGTGGTTCAACCTCTCCGAGGCGATGGACCGCACCGCCAAGACCTACTCGGGCGGCATGCGCCGCCGCCTGGACCTGGCCGCCGCGCTGGTCGTCCGGCCCCCGGTGATGTTCCTCGACGAACCCACCACCGGCCTCGACCCGCGCAACCGGATCGCCCTCTGGGAGGTCATCGAGACCCTGGTCGAGCAGGGCACCACCCTGCTGCTCACCACCCAGTACCTGGAGGAGGCCGACCGCCTCGCCCACGACATCGCGGTGGTCGACCACGGCAAGGTGATCGCCCGCGGCACCGCCGACGAGCTCAAGCGCCAGATCGGCGGCGAGCGGATCGAGGTGGTCGTCCGCGCCGCCGACCTCGTCCCCGAGGCCGTCGCCGCGCTCACCCCGTACGCCAAGGGCGACCCGACGGTGGAGAGGAACACTCGCCGGATCACCGTCCCGGTCAGCGGCGGCGCCCGCGTACTGGCCGACGCCATCCGCGAACTGGACGCCCGCTCCATCGAGATCGACGACATCGGCCTGCGCCGCCCGACCCTGGACGACGTCTTCCTCTCCCTCACCGGCCACGCGGCCGAGAACGGGACGGGCGAGGACGAGGAGGGCGGCGCGGCCGCCACCGGGAAGGGCCGCCGCGGCCAGGGGAAGGACGCCTGAGATGACACTCGCCGACACCCGGGGCGCCATCGGCGGCGCCCCCGTCACCCCGCGCCGCGGCGTCGCCGCCACCGCCCACGACTCCTGGGTGGTCGCCAAGCGGAACCTGCGCCGGATGACCCGCATCCCCGAGATCGTCGTCTTCGGGCTCATGCAGCCGGTCATGTTCGTGCTGCTGTTCTCGTACGTGATGGGCGGCGCGATCGCGATCCCCGGCGCCCAGCCCAGCCACCAGACGTACATCGAGTACCTGATGGCCGGC
Organism: Kitasatospora sp. NPDC001540; assembly: GCF_042894345.1. Lineage (NCBI taxonomy): Bacteria > Bacillati > Actinomycetota > Actinomycetes > Kitasatosporales > Streptomycetaceae > Kitasatospora > Kitasatospora sp. NPDC001540. Next base: position 71,127 of record NZ_JBIAVO010000033.1, on the reverse strand, counting down.
ATCTTCGCCCAGACCGTCACCTTCGCGGTGGCCGGCGCCTCGGCGGGCATCGCGGAGGACATGACCAAGGGCCTGGTCGACCGGTTCCGCTCGCTGCCGATGTCCCGGGCCGCGGTGCTCACCGGGCGCACCCTGGCCGACCTGGTGCAGACCGCGTTCATCCTGGTCGTGCTGGCGCTGGTCGCGCTGCTGGTCGGCTGGCGGATCCACAACGGCGTGCTGGACATGCTGGCCGCGTTCGGCTTGCTGCTGCTGCTCGGCTACGCCTTCTCCTGGATCGGCGCGCTGATCGGCCTGTCGGTGCGCAGCCCCGAGGCGGCCACCTCGGCCGGCCTGATCTGGCTGTTCCCGCTGACCTTCGTCTCCAACGCCTTCGTGCCGGTCAGCTCGATGCCCGACTGGCTGCAGCCGGTCGCCTACTGGAACCCGTTCTCCGCCACCGTGCAGGCCTGCCGCAGCCTGTTCGGCAACCAGCTCGGCCCGGTGCCGGACTCCTGGCCGATGCAGCACGCCGTGCTGGTGTCGGTGGTCTGGTCGGTCGTCATCATGGCGGTCTTCTCCTGGCTGGCGGTGCGCAAGTACCGCCGCGCGGCGGGCTGAGGGCCGCTCGGCACGCGGCGACGGCCGCTCGGCACGCGGCGACGGCCGCTCCCCCCACCCGGGGGAGCGGCCGTCGTCGTGCGTGCGGGCGGATCAGCCCGAGAACGGCTTGGCGTCGACGATCTTCACGCGCGCCTTCTTGCCGTTCGGCAGCTCGTACTGGGCCTCCTGGCCCGCCGACTTGCCGGTGATGGCCCGGCCCAGCGGCGACTGGGGGGAGTACACCTCGATGTCGCCGTCGGTGACCTCGCGGGAGGCCAGCAGGAACTCCATGGTGTCGTCCTCGTCGCCGTCGAAGGCGACCGTCACCAGCATCCCCGGGGCCACCACGCCGGAGTCGGCCGGGGCCTCGCCGACCTTCGCCCGCTCCAGCAGCTGGGTCAGCTGGCGGATCCGGGCCTCGGTCTTGCCCTGCTCGTCCTTGGCCGCGTGGTAGCCCGCGTTCTCCTTGAGGTCGCCCTCCTCGCGCGCGGCCTCGATCTTCTTCGCGATCTCGATGCGCCAGGGCCCCGTAAGGTGGTCAAGCTCGGCCTTGAGCTTGTTGTAGTGGTCCTGAGTGAGCCAGGTCACGTCATCGTTGGTCTGGGTCACAGGGTGCTCCTCGTCGGTACTGGCGCCGCCCCGGGGGTGGTCCGGCGGCGGTGGGTCGATTTTCTGGGCAGATGCAAAGCAACGCCCGCTCCCGAGCCGGTCGGCGCGGAAGGGGCGAAATCACGAGCCTAACAAGTTCCGGGCGCGGACGGGAGGTCTGCGGGCGGCCGTGGCGCTCCCCGTGCGGCGGTGCCCTCCGAAAGGGTGAGCGAGGCGCCGGACGGGCGGGTTACTCCTTGTCGGGGGTGCAGCCGAGCAGCTCCGCGGTGGTGCCGCGGGCCGTGGTCCGCAGCGTGACCACCTCGTCGTAGCTGCTGCCCGCGGCCGGGACCCGGAAGTCCGACTGGCCCACCACCGCGCCGTCCGTCCCCTGCGAGCGCACCGTGCACACCCCGGCGGTGCCGTCGCTCTTGCGCACCGACAGCTGCAGCTGCACCTCGGTGTCCGACACCGTCTGGAAGGTCGGCACCGTACCGTTCAGCCTGGTCTCCCGCAGCAGGTACGAACCGCCCAGCCAGGCGACCAGCCCGAGGAACAGCACCCCGCACACCGCCGCGGCCACCCGCAGCTTGCGGTCGGCGGCCCGGTCGTCGCCCCGGCCGTAGCGGTCGGCCGGGGGGGCCGGGGGGGCCGCGGCGGCGGCGGTGCGCGTCTCGGGCGTAGGGCTGTGGTCCATGGCGGGCTCGGTCCTTTCGCGGAGCGGCGTTCGTCCTTCGGTGGGAATGGACGGGCCCTCCAGTCCGTCACTATAGGAGGGGCACGACCGCGCCGGAGGAGGCGGGGGAGCCGAACCCGACGAACCGGACATACCTGTACCTGAAGGGGACCAGGCGTTGAGCGAGCAGTTGCGTTTGATGGCGGTGCACGCGCACCCGGACGACGAGTCCAGCAAGGGCGCCGCCACCATGGCGATGTACGTGTCCCAGGGGGTGGAGGTCCTGGTCGCCACGTGCACGGGGGGCGAGCGCGGCTCGATCCTCAACCCCAAGCTCCAGGGCGACCCGTGGGTCGAGGAGAACATCCACGAGGTCCGCCGCAAGGAGATGGACGCCGCCCGGGAGATCCTGGGCGTCCAGCAGGCCTGGCTCGGCTACGTCGACTCCGGCCTCCCGGAGGGCGACCCGCTGCCCCCGCTGCCCGAGGGGTGCTTCGCCCTGGAGGACGTGGAGGTCGCGGCCGGGGCCCTGGTCAAGCTGATCCGCGAGTTCCGTCCGCACGTGATCACCACGTACGACGAGAACGGCGGCTACCCGCACCCCGACCACATCATGACCCACAAGATCACCATGGTGGCCTTCGACGCCGCCGGTGACCCGGAGGCCTACCCCGAGGCGGGCGAGCCCTGGCAGCCGTCCAAGCTGTACTACAACCACGGCTTCCCGATGGGGCGGATCCGCGCCCTGCACGCCTACCTCAGCGAGAACGGGCACGAGTCCCCGTACGGCGAGTGGATCGAGGGCTGGGAGAAGTCCGGCCGGGCCGAGCGGGAGATCACCACCCGGGTCGAGTGCGCCGACTTCTTCGAGGTCCGCGACAAGGCCCTGATCGCGCACGCCACCCAGATCGACCCGGACGGGCCGTGGTTCCGCGTCCCGATCGAGGTCCAGCGCGAGGTCTGGCCGACCGAGGACTACGAGCTCGCCAAGTCCCTGGTCGACACCGACCTGCCGGAGGACGACCTGTTCGCGGGCCTGCGCAAGTAGCCCCTTCGTCCCGCTTCGCCCCGTCCCGTACCACCCCCCGGTGACCCGGCCGTCCTAAGGTCGGGTCACCATGGAGGAATGAGCACCCCCGTGAACCCCGTCCAGCTCGCCAGCGCCCTGGCCCTCGACGAGGCCAAGGTCACCCCCGGTCTCCTCGGCTTCGTGGTCTTCGCGGTCCTCGGCGTCGCCACCTGGTTCCTCCTGAAGTCGATGAACGCCCGCTTCAAGAAGATCGACTTCGTCGAGCAGCCGGACCCCAAGGACGACTGACCCGGGGGCGCTCCGCAGGCCCGGCACCCGTCGACGTCTCCGTGCGCCGCGCCACGGACGGCGCCGGCCGGGTGCCACGGGTGCCCCCGGCCTCCGGACGACGGGCGGTGCGGCACCGGCGCCGGTGAACTCGCGGATCCACGGACCGGTTCCACTCGCAGCCGGGAGGGCACCCACTTCAAGCGCGCTGGAGCGGTCCTCCCCCGCACGGCTTCAACGGTGGTCGGCGCGGGCACGAGTACCGGGACCCCGGCCTGCCCCGGTACGCCTCGGCGCGAGCCACCGTCCTGCGGTCGTTGCGCAGGAGCAGGGGAGCGCCTCGGAGTCCAGCACCAGCGAGCGGGCCGGTTGCCCCTTCACGCGGCGCCCCGTTCGACACCCTCGGCGTTCTCGTCCCCGAACAGCTCGCGGCGAGCGGCTTCGATCTCCTGCTTCGTGAGCGCGCCCTATTCCTCCTCGTGGGACGCCACGATCTCGGCGAGTCCGTCCATGGCGAGCTGATGCCTGACAGCCTCGGTGATGTAGCTGGACGGCCCGCGGCGGCCGGTTCGAGAGCGGAGCTCGCTGACCGGCTCGGCGGGCATGGACACGGAGATGTTTCTCGGTGGTGCCGGCTCGGGAGGCTTCACGGGCGCGGTGCAGGACACTTTCTGTTGCATGGGCGACCCCCTGCGCTGCGCGCCTGCCCGCGCCATGGAGGCGGCGTTCGAGTGCGGTCCTCCGGGTGCGGGGCGAGCCCCCGGGTGATCTGCGTCACATGGTGGTCTCCTACCGGTGCGCTTCCGCCGCGGCTTCGCCGAGCGGATCGCTGGCCGGAGCTGCGGCTTGCTGTGGCGGATGCTGCGCAGCGTTGCTGCGCACTGAGCCGGATAGGGCCTCGTCCTGCCGTGCCGCCCCTCTTGCTGGTGGCGATTTGACGGTAGCTTGGGAGCCGTTCCGATCTGGTGGGGCGTCAGTTCGCGGCTGACCAGACCGATGGAGATGCGCAGAATGACTGCGCACAGGACAACTTTCCAGGGAGTCGAGCACAATGAAGGCGTTCATCGAACTGCTGGGCAAGGCGATGCAGAACACGGGGACGACGCTGCGGCTGTGCCTGTTGATCGCGGTCACCGCCGGGGCGTGCTTCATCGGCCAGGTGAAGTAGGACGATCAGGGCTTCGAGGGAGGGCATTCGATGACGGCAGGAGCGGCGGACCCGGCAGCAGAGGTCGCCGAGCGGTTGTGGCGGGCGTACGCGCCCTACCGGCGTGGTCGTGGGACGGCCGGTGACCTCGATGCGATGCTGGCGATCCTGGTGCTGGCCGCCTTCGCGGAGGCGGAAGGCCGACCCGGGAACGACTTCGCGAAGCGGTGGAAGCGGGCTTCGGCGGAGGCCACCGCCGGATTCTCCCCGGTGGCCGAACTGCGGGGGGCCTTGCAGGAGGCGGCCCGGCACCCGGGCTTTCCGTTGCCGTGGTCGGCCGACCTCGATCTCGGGGGCGGAGCGGACGACGCCGCGTGGATGACGGCTTTCGTCGCGGCGCTGGACCGGGGCCCCGGACTCGGAGAAGTCGCGGCGGCCGACGTCTGTGAGCTGCTGCTCCAACGGCACGCGGTGGAAGGGGCATTGCCGGGAGGGGAGTTCTACACGCCGCGCGGGGTCGCCGATCTGCTCGTGGGCCTGGCCGACCCCCGGCCGGGGGAGCGGATCATGGATCCGGCCTGCGGCACGGGCAGCGTGCTCGCGGCTGCCGCCCGACACCTGGCTGGACGGGGGCTCGCCGGTGACAGCGCGTTCGAGGCGTACGCGGTGGACCGGAGCAACGTGCGCCCGGCGATGTTGAACCTGGCCCTGCACGGGGTGAGCGTGCCCCGGGTGGAACTGGCAGATCCGGCGACGCTGTTGCGGGACCGGAACCTGGGCCGCGCCGACCGGGTGCTGAGCAATCCGCCGTTCAACCAGCGGATCGACGGGTGGGGGCAGCAACGGTTCATCGCACCACCGGAGTCGAGTTCCAACTTCGCCTGGTTGCAGCTCGCCTGGTCCCAGCTCAAGGAGGGCGGGACCGCGGCGGTCGTGATGCCCGCGCGGGCGGCCTGGGCGGGAGGAGCGGAAGCGTCGGTCCGCCGCGAGATGGTCGCCCGGGGCGCGGTCCTCGCGGTGATCGCCCTGCCGACGCACCTCTTCGCGGGCACCAACATCGCCGTGCACGTCTGGGTGCTCGGCCGGGGCGGTAGGTCCCGTCCGGCGCACCGAAGCGACTCGGTGCTCCTCGTCGATGCGCGCAACGCGGGGAGGCGGTCGTCGGAGCGCCCCCGGGTGCTGTCGGGCGAGGACGTCGACCGCGTTTCGGATCGCTTCCGGCGCTGGTTCGGAGGCTCGGAGCCGATGGACGAGCCGGGTTTCTCGCGATCGGTCTCCTACGCCGAACTCATCGAGAACGCCGGCAACCTGGACCCGCGGACCTACCTCCGGACGGAGAGTGAGCCGGGCAGGGCCGCCGACCTGAGCGCCGTGCTGGCTGATTTCGAGCGGCGGAACCGCGAGGCATCGGAGCTCGGAGCGGAACTGGCGCAGATCGCCGGCGCGCAGGATCAGCTGGCGCAGGACGGCATCCGGTGCCGGAACCTGCTGCTGAAGGACGTGGTGAACGGCGGGGCGACGGCCGACGGCCGTCCCGTGCGGCTGCTCGCAGGGCCTTCGGGAAGCCTGATCCGGGCCCAGGACTACGTGGAGGCCGGAGGGATTCCCGTGGTGATGCCGAAGGACATCTCGGACATCGGCTTCAGCGAAGACGGCATCAAGTACATCTCCGAGCAGCATGCCGAACGGCTTGACCGCTTTCGATTGAACCGCGGGGACATCGTGGTCGCCCGCCGGGGTGATCTCGGGCGATGCGCCGTGGTCGGAGAAGAGGAGCGGGGCTGGGTCTGCGGCACCGGCTGTTTCGTGATCAGTCCTCCGGACACGGTTGACCCCCACTACCTGGCGGCGTTCCTGCGCAGCCCCGGAGCGCGGGAGTGGCTCGACACCCATGCGACCGGGAGTCTGGCTCTGCGGACCATCTCGCTCGAGGTGCTCGGGATGCTGCCCGTCGCCCTTCCCGATCTCGACGCCCAGCGCGCCATCGGCGAGGTCATGGCGAGCTTCGACGCCCATGAGCGGCGGCTGCTGGACCAACTGGCGGCGACACGGGACATCCGCAGCAAGGCGCTGGACAGCTTCCTGGCGGGATGAAGGGCGGGCGGTCCTGCTCCGGATGCCTTCCGAACGGCTGCGGCGCCCGCAGGTCCGGGCGGGGCGAAGGGGCCGTCGAACCCGGCGTCGGGGGCCGCCGCCGGGAGCCACGTGCCCACGGCGGCGCCCACGACGATTCCTCCTCACATCCGAACACGACGCCCCGCCAGGCCTTTCCCGCAGCGGGCCGGGCGCCTGAAATACCGCCGCCACGGCGAACCGGCTGGCACACGCGACCTCCCCGTACCTGTTGCGGCACGCCGACAACCCCGTCGACTGGTGGGAGTGGGGCGCCGAGGCGTTCGCGGAGGCGGAGCGGCGGGGGTGCCGGTGCTGCTGAGCGTGGGGTGCGCGGCGTGTCACCGGTGCCAACGAATGTGGAGGGCCAGTTGCTCCGACCCGGAGCGGACCGACCGGCCGTCGTCCGGGGGACGAGTCAGATCGCGTTGAGGTCGATCTCGACTGCGAACGGAGAGGCCGTCCTGATTGCGCCCGTGAACACGTTCTCGTCGCGGTAGGAGCGGCTCGCGGGGTCGAGGACGTAGGTGTAGACGAGAGGGACGCCGTTGACGGCCTGCTCGATCCGCCAGTAGAAGGCGATGCCGGCCTGGGCGTACTGATCCACCTTCACGATGCGGTCGGTGGTCTCCGAGCCCGGTGACACGACCTCGACGACCAGGAGGACGTGCTCCGGACGGGTGGGCGTGATGTCGATGGTCTCGGCCCGGTAGACCACGACGTCGGGCCGCCGGTTGGTCAGCGGCACGTCCTGCAACCGGACATCGAAGTCGGTGTCGGCGTTCCAGTCGGGGCCGGCGGCCGCGTCGAGGGCGTTCGCCAGGATCCGGGCCAGGCGGTTGTGTCGCTTGGAAGCACTCGGGCTCACGACGACCATCCCGTCCACGATCTCGATGCCCGCACACTGCTCCTCGGACCAGGAGTCGTACTCGTCCGCGGTGATCTGGTGGTGCATCCACTCGGGAGCGACCATCTCGGCGGTCATCGGCGTACCTCCTCGGGACTCGACGGGCTCGGTGCTGCTGGGCTCAGCGTACTGTTCCGCGCCTCTGGGACGTTGTCCTGCGGGTCGGATGGTTCACCCGAGCCAGAGCGATGCAGCGGGGCCGCCGGACCGTCGCAGTGAGCGCACGGATTGCCCGTGGCGGCCGGGAGGAGGACGCCCCGGTGTTCGGTCGGCCTCGGTGCGTTCGGCGGTGCTACACCTCGCCGATGACCACGCGCTTCCCGCAGAGCTTCGACCAGTCGTCCCGGTCGGACGTCAGGACGATCACGGGGGCCGGGACGCGGAGCGCGAGGGCGGCGACGATCGCGTACTTGTGCCCGTGCCCGCCCGCGTCCTGAAGCAGCGCGACTGCGGTCAAGGAATCCTCCTGGCTCACGGGTTCCACCCGCAGCCGGGAGAGCACCCACTTCAAGCGCGCCAGATCGGTCTTCCCCTGTACGGCTTCAACGATGGTCAGCGCAGACACGATGACAGGGATCCCCACCTGCCGGGATGCCTCGATGCGAGCTGCCATCCCCCGGTCGTTGCGCAGGAGCAGGGAGAGCGCCTCGGAGTCCAGCACCAACGAGCGGGCCGGCTGCTCCTTCACGCAGCGCCCCGCTCGACACCCTCGGCGTTCTCGTCCCCGAACAGCTCGCGGCGAGCGGCTTCGATCTCCTGTCTCCGTGAGCGCGCCGTGCTCCTCCTCGTGGGGCGCCACGATCTCGGCGAGTCCGTCCATGGCGAGCTGATGCCTGACAGCCTCGGTGATGTAGCTGGACGGCCCGCGGCGGCCGGTTCGAGAGCGGAGCTCGCTGACCGGCTCGGCGGGCATGGACACGGAGATGTTCTCGGTGGTCCCGGCGCGTGACGTCTTCATGCTCAAAGTGTGGGGCAAGGTCTATTACACGGAGGGGGTGCGCTGAATCCCGTTGAACCGGTCGACGGCCGGCTGCCGTCACGCACCGGCTCGTTGCTCAAGCCGGCCTGCTACCGCTGGCTCTCCACTCAAGTGCCTCGGGCACGTCGGTGAATTCGACCAGGTGCTGTCCGACGTATTCCTGCAGAGCATCCCGGACTTCTGCGGGGCTGACGTAGAAGAACTCGCGTCGAGTATTGACCTGGTTGACTCGGCGGTCCGCGAAGTGCTGATGGAGCTTGGTCTCCAGCCCGACGGCGTCGTCGCTGAAGATGAGTGCGTGGACGTCGAAGCGGAACGGTACGGACGCGCCGCTGAGCTCGTAGATGCGGTCCAGGGGTTCGAGTCGGCGGGTCAGGCCGATCTTGACCATGTGTTCGCCGAAGGCACCCACATTGGAGATGACGTAGACGTAGCCGGTACGGATGTTCGCCGCCCGGGCCTCTACGTTGCGCAGGGCGGACTCGATATCGGCGAGTCTGCTCTCCAGATCCAGGACGCCCTGCGTGTCGCCACGCTCACGCAGTCGCTGCAGGGCTGTCTGGACGTGGTTGCGCTCCTTGTCCAATTTCTCACGTTCACGGTCGAACTCGCGTTGCGCCCGCTCCTCCTCGCGCTGGCGGGCACGTGCTTCGCGCTGGGCTTCCTTTTCTTCGTCCTTCTTCTGCAGATAGTCGGCAGTCAGCATCAACTCACGTACGCGGGCGTCGTGGTAGCCGTCCGCGATACGGATCTGCATGGTGGCACCCAGCTTGGCGATGGTCTCGCGGGTCTTGTAGAGACGGTCGACCAACGGGCCGACGCGGTACGGGCGCATGGTACGCACCGCTTGGTCGGCCTCGGCGTTGTAGGCGCGCAGCATCAGTTTGGAGAAGTCCTGCACCATCTTCTTGCCCTGGCGCTGCGACCCGTTGACGGTCCACTGCGAGACGGACTGCACCGCCTGCCCCGTGCGCACCATCTGCTTGATCTCTGCTTGCAGGGAGTCCAGGCGGGTGCGATAGGCGACCGCGTCCTGCAGTGGGTGGTGGTAGCTGTACACCCCGACCTGCTGCAACATGGCGGCCTCCTCGGTCACCACGATCTGCGCCTGGGCCTGGGCCAGACGATTCTGTACTTCGAACAGGTCCTGCTGCGCCTTCTCCAGTTCCTTCCGTGCCTTGCCGGCTTCCTTGAGAACGGCCTGCATCTCGGCGGTCTCTCGGCGTACTGCATTCCGGGCCTCGAGACGAAGTTCGCGGGCATCTTCCTCGGCCTCCGCCCGAATGCTCCCGGCCTCGGCCCGGGCGAGGGTCACTGCCTGCGCTGCTTCCAGAGCCTCCGGGCCCTGCGCCCGGGCGATCCACTCGCGCAACTGGGTCAGCTCGTCGCTTTCCCGTCCGCGACGTCGGCCGAACAGCTTGGGGCGGGTACCTCGATCTTCGATGCTCGGCGATGAAACCGGCCGGTCGACCACCGGTGTTCCAGGGGCCTCGGAGATCCACAACTGCCAGCCTTCAGGAGGCGCCGGCCAGGACGGGTCAGGCCGCCAGTCAGGCGGGGGAGTCCAACCGGCAGGAGCGGGAGGCCAGTCCGGGGGTGGGTTGAAACGCAGACTCGCCACAGTGGCTCCTCGGAGACGACGCACGGGGCACGCGCGATTGCGAACGTACCCCCTGTAGTGGAAGCGGCGCAGCGTGTTGCCGACGACGGGGCGCGACTGTTCCGAACCACCACTGCTATGGTGCGGCGCACTCTCTGTCCGCAGCCATCGGGGGCCGTCTCAGCGCCTCCGGTACGGAGGGGAGTCACGCCGCGCTCCCTACTGCTACGTGATCGGTGAAGTGCCGCCGACCTTCGTCGCCGAAGTCGAGAGGAAGGCTGACGAGCTGGTTCGAGCTGCGGAAGTCTTCTACCTCGACGGGACCTCGTACCGGGGTGAGAACCCCAAGAGCAAGACAGCCGACGTCCTTGGCGGCATGTTCGAGTACCTGACCGTCGTACGACACGAGCAGATCCACATCGTCCAGGTCACGCCTCTATAGGTCGTATGGACACCCGTCTGTGCTGCTACGAGTTGAGGTCTTGGCCTACGACGCCCCCTGTGAGCGGTGCTCATTCTCATTCTGGTGGGTATTCGCGCTGCTACCTTCCCACCAGCCGAGCGGCGGCGAATTCACGACCACGGACTTTCCCGAAGCCGTTGAGATGGCTCGCACCATCCTGTCAGCGTCCGGCAGCGAGATCGGTCTCCGTGAACAGCTGAGGGACCGGCCGGCGTGGCAGCGAGGTCGCAGCTTCAATCCGAACCGGTGTGACGCGTGTGGGTATCAGGCAGATTGGCATGCTTCGAGAAGGTCCTCGACCGAGCCATGTACGGCGGCTGGATCCACGTCGCTGAGGGGCCCGTGTGCCCGTGGCCCAGTGGCGGTCGATCAGAGGTAGGGGACAGGGCATTTTCTGGCCGCACTGCTGATCGCGCCCGTGCTCGCCCCTGCGTCGCAGTGGCATGCGGTGATTTGTATAACAAGCGCACACGTGGAGTGACCAGCGTGGGATGATTTCCGCGCGTGGCGTTGTCGTGTCCAGATGGGCCAGGTGGGGGAGCGTTGGCGCAGTGGATGGAGCAGCTGGTACGGGCTGTGGACGAGGTGCTGGCCGGCGAGGGCCGTTCCGGTGGCCGTGCGGAGTCCCCCAGGCACACGAAGGTCGGGGACGTCCACTATCTGGAGGACGGCTGGTACGGACTGCCCACCTATGCGAGCCGGATCGACCCTGACGACCTCCAGGACATGCGGCTGGCCACTGGGGCCGGGCCGGACGATCAGCGGGGGCGGTCCTTCACCGTACTCGGCTGGCGGGTCGAGTCGGAGCGGGTGCGACTTCAGGTGGCGACCCACGCACCCCGGAGCGGAATGTCGCTGTGGGCGGTGCGGAGACCGCCCGACTTCCTGGTTCGCTCGCTGCGCGAGGCGTTGGCGGCCCTGCCGGTCAACGGGCTCACGGAGCGACTGGTCGGCGGCCGGATTGACGCGGTCGCGCCGGCGGATGCCTCGGCCTGCGACGGTGTGCTGAAGGACGGCCAGGCACAGGCGTACCTGGCCTGCACCTCGCCAGGCCTGCGGTTGGTCTGGGGGCCACCTGGGACTGGTAAGACGACTGTGCTGACCAGGGCGTTGAGCGACCTGGCTCTGCGGGGCAAGCGGGTCCTGCTGGTCTCCGGCACCAACGTGGCGGTTGACAACGCATTGGAGGGGGTGCTCAAGGACCGCTCCTCGCTGCCACCTGGTCTGATGGTCCGAGTCGGTTCTCCCGCGCTCCGCCACGTGGCCGAGGACCCGCGCGTCTCGCTGCCCCTGCTGGTGCGTGCCAAGGTGGCGGAAGCCGAGCGAGCGGTGGAAGGCGTCGCCGAGAAACTCGCCGTCCTGGCAGGCGAACCCGAGCTGACTGAACTGCGCGATACGGAGGCCCGACTCGCCGGTTTTGATCCCGACTCGTACGAGCGGGCAAAGGAACGCCTTGCCCACGGCCGCCTGGTGGAGCGCCTCGCGGCCGAACTGGAGTCGGCCGAAATGGGCGAGGCCGACGCCCGATCCCGGAGTGAGCAGGCTGCCGTCCAGCACCGGGAGGCGCTAAGGCGCTGGGAAAGTTGGGCACCTCAGCGGGCCTTGCTGGAACAGGTGGCGCAGTGGCGGGCCGAGATCGGGAAGGGCGAGCAGAGCCAGCAGCAATTGAGGGCAGCCCTGCTCGACGCCGAAGCCGCTCTTGCCGCTCTGGACACGGAGCAACGCGAACTCGACGGACGGGGTCGTTTGCGGGCCTGGCGGCGGCGTGGCGAGATCCAGCGCGAACGAGCTGAGCAGAGCCGACGCCGTGATGCCCTCCACCAGCAGGTCGTCCAAGCCGCCGAGACCTACGCCGCCCACCACGACGTGCTGCGCCGCCGCATCGCTCAGGCACGGGCGAAGGCCCATCCTGTCGATGACACCGCGCTGCGCCTGCAACTGGCGCTGATCGACTCGGCCGCTGCCGACCGAGCCAAGGTGGACCAAGACCTCGCCGTCGCCCGGCACACGGCGCAGACCGCTGGACATCGGCTGCGTGCGGCCCAGCAGGATCACCACCCTCAGCCCGGGGACGCCGATCTGGTGGCCGTCTCGGACAACGCCGGCCTTCCCCAGCTGACCGTCCGGCTTCGGGAACTGCAGGCCTCCTGTGCTGGGCTGCTGGCCAGGCAAGGTGAGCTGGAGCGCGAACACGAGCGGCTCGTGCGGGAGTTGGCACGCCGACGCTCCCAGGCCGAGCCCGAGCTGATCCGCGGGGGGGGGGGGGGGGGGGCCCCCCCCCCCCCCCCCGCGCGGCCCCCCCCCCCGGGCGCCCCCCCCCCCCGCCGCGCCGGGGGGGGGGGGGGGCGGGGCCCCCCGCGGCGCCGCCACGTAGTGCGGG
>NZ_JBIAVO010000033.1:0-58386 GCF_042894345.1 Kitasatospora sp. NPDC001540 | reverse complement strand
TGGGGTGCGGGGGCGTGCCGCGCCCCGCGGGGGGGGGGGGGGGGCCGGCCCCCGCCCCCCCCCCCCCCCCCCCCCGGGCGGCGCGGGGGGGGGGGGGGGGCCCCCCCCCCCCCCCCCCCCGGCTGCGGCTCAACCGGACCGTGGCCGAAGGGCCCTATGACGTTGTCCTGGTCGACGAGGCCGGCGCCGCGCTGCTGCCCGAACTGATCGTCGCGGTCGCCAAGGCCCGGGAGACCGTCGTCCTGTTCGGCGATTTCTGTCAGCTCGGCCCGGTCATGCCCAAGCGCGTGCCGAAGCAACCGGAGCTGGAGCGGTGGATCCGTACGGACTGCTTCGAGCTGGTGGGCATCCGCACGCCCGCCGACGCTTTGGCTCACCCTGGCTGCGCGGCGCTGCTCACCACGCACCGGTTCGGACCCGACACCACCGATCTGGTCAACCGGATCGTCTACGGCGGCATGCTCAGGTCGGCCCGCCCGGTGCGGGACCGGGCTCTCGACCCGGAGATCGTCCTGGTCACGACCGACGGGCTCGGCGAGGAGGACGACGGAATCGCCTCCGCCAGGCGGGTGCCGGGTGAGAAGGGCCGCTGGTGGGTGGCCGGCAGTCTGCTGGCCACCGCGCTGGCCGAGCGCCACCACGATGAGGGCGAGAGCGTCGGTATCGTCACACCGTACAAACTGCAGGCCCAGGTGACGCACGACTGGCTCCACGACCAGGGCCGCCTCTTCCGGACCCCCGAGGTGGAGGTGGGCACCGCGCACCGGTTCCAGGGTCGGGAGTTCGACGTGGTCATCCTGGATCTGGTGGAGGACGGCGTGCTTGCGGGGTGGACTGCTGTCGGCGACTTCAAGGACGCGCGGTCGTACCCGAGGGACGGAGCAAGGCTCTTCAACGTGGGTGCGACACGTGCTCGTCAGCGTGTCTACGTGCTCGCGGCCTGGGACGCCGTCGCCAGAGCGGCGAACGGGACGGTTCTGGCCCAGCTGCGGGACATGGCAAGAGCGGAGCCCGAGGCACTGGTGCGCGGAGTCCGTTCCGATCACCTCCTCGGCCTGCCGGGTGCTGAGTCGCCGGGGTTGAACTCGCTGCAGCAGGAGATCTGGCGGGCCTTCGAAGGCCATGTCCGGTACACCGCCATCCACGACGAGGACACTTACTACCCCGACGCCCTTGACGCCATTGACCAGGCCCGCCACAGCATTTGGCTCTGGTCACCTTGGTACACCAAGCGCATGTGGGAGGTGCTCCCACACCTTCACGACGCGCGCCGCCGCGGTGTGCGGATTCACCTCTTCGTCACCAACGAGAGCGACAGCCTGCTGCAGGGCCAGCTGGCGAAGCCGGACACCGCGGCAGACGCTGCGCGCCGACTTCCGGAACTCAAGGCGGTGGCCGACACAGTGGTGGAGATCAAGGACATGCACCAGAAGATCCTGGTGATCGACGAGCAACTCTGTTTCCTCGGAAGCCTCAACACCTTGTCTCACGCGCCCGGCGGGCAGGGTCGACGCGAGATCATGGTCCCGTTCCGGGGGCGCCGCTTCGCCCGCCACATTCTCGACCACGAGAACGCCGACCTATTGCTCCACCCGCCCGTCTGCCCCGACCACGGAGACCAGGCTGAGCTGCGCAAGTACACGATCCCGTCCAAACAGCGCCCCACAAGGTCACCGCACACGACCAACCATCCGGCCCAGCGCTACTTCGTCTGGGCCTGTCCCACACGCATTGCCGTGACCAAATCCGACGGCACCACCGGCACCGTCGGCTGCGACAGACGCAGGGCTCTGCGCCCGGAGGAGACCGGGTACCTCGGAAAGCAGCCATCGCTGTAGCCGTCAGGATCGTGCTCGCCCTCGGCGGGCTCTGTTGCCGGACACACCGTCCGGGGCTGTGGTTCCCGTCGGATGTCGGTCGGCGGCCTTCTCTCTTCAGGCCTCGGGAAGAAGGCTTGAAGTGTCGGAGCGGATGAGGAGAGCCGATGCCTCGGCGTGTCGGTCAGGGCTGCGCGCTGCGGGCTGACCGGCTGCGATACTGCCCGCATGGTGAACCGCCTGGCCGATGCCACCTCCCCGTACCTGCAGCAGCATGCCGACAATCCCGTGGACTGGTGGGAGTGGTCCCCCGAGGCATTCGCGGAAGCCGAACGGCGCGGCGTCCCCGTCCTGCTCTCCGTCGGCTACGCGGCGTGCCACTGGTGTCACGTGATGGCGCACGAGTCGTTCGAGGACGCGGCGACGGCGGAGTTCCTGAACGGGCGGTTCGTGGCGGTGAAGGTCGACCGGGAGGAGCGGCCGGACGTCGACGCGGTGTACATGGAGGCGGTGCAGGCGGCCACGGGGCAGGGCGGGTGGCCGATGACGGTGTTCCTGACGCCGGGGAAGGAGCCGTTCTACTTCGGGACGTACTTCCCGCCGGAGCCGCGGCACGGGATGCCCTCGTTCCGGCAGGTGCTGGAGGGCGTGGACAAGGCGTGGACGGGGCGGCGCGAGGAGGTGGCGGAGGTCGCGGCGCGGATCGGGCGCGACCTCGCGGAGCGGGCCTCGGTGTACGCGGTGGGCAGCGGGGTCGGGAAGGCGCCGGGCGAGGCCGAACTGCACGCGGCGGTCGTGGAGTTGACGCGGTCGTTCGACGAGCGGCGGGGCGGGTTCGGCGGGGCGCCGAAGTTCCCGCCGTCGATGGTGCTGGAGTTCCTGCTGCGGCACCACGCCCGGACCGGCTCCGCGGCGGCGCTGGAGATGGTGGAGCGCACCTGCGAGGCGATGGCGCGCGGCGGGATCTACGACCAGTTGGGCGGCGGCTTCGCCCGGTACGCGGTGGACGCGACCTGGACGGTCCCGCACTTCGAGAAGATGCTGTACGACAACGCGCTGCTGCTGCGGGTGTACCTGCACCTGTGGCGGGCCACCGGCGAGGAGCGGGCGCGCCGCGTCGCGCTGGAGACCGCCGACTTCCTGCTGCGCGAACTGCGCACCCCTGAGGGCGGTTTCGCCTCCGCGCTGGACGCCGACTCGCCGGACCCGGCGAGCGGGAGGAACGCCGAGGGCGCGTACTACGCGTGGACGCCCGGGCAGTTGCAGGAGGTGCTGGGGGAGGCGGACGCCGCCCTCGCGGTGCAGCTGTTCGACGTCACCGGGACGTTCGAGCACGGCAGTTCGGTGCTGCAGCTGCCGGCCGACCCGCCGGACGGGGAGAAGTACGCGCAGATCCGGGCGAAGCTGTTCGAGGCCCGGGCCGGACGCCCGGCCCCCGCGCGGGACGACAAGGTGGTGGCGGCCTGGAACGGGCTGGCGATCGCCGCCCTCGCCGAGACCGGTGCGCTGCTGGACCGGCCGGACCTGGTCGAGGCCGCCGAACGGGCCGCCGACCTGCTGATCGCCGTCCACCTGACCGCGGACGGGCGGCTGCTGCGCACCTCCCGGGACGGCCGGGCCGGGGCCAACGCCGGAGTGCTGGAGGACTACGCGGACACCGCGGAGGGCTTCCTCGCGCTGTACGCGGTCGGCGGCGAGACCTCCTGGCTGCAACTGGCCGGGGAACTGCTCGACCTGGTGCTGCTGCACTTCACGGACGAGGCCTCGGGCGCGCTGTACGACACCGCGGACGACGCCGAGCAGCTGATCCGCCGCCCGCAGGACCCCACCGACAACGCCACCCCGTCCGGCTGGACCGCCGCCGCCTCGGCCCTGCTGACGTACGCCGCGTACACCGGTTCGGCCCGGCACCGCACCGCCGCCGAGCGGGCGCTCGGCATCGTCTCCACCCTCGGCACCCGCGCCCCCCGGTTCATCGGCTGGGGCCTGGCCGCCGCCGAGGCGCTGCTCGACGGCCCCCGCGAGGTCGCCGTGGTCGGCCCCGCCGCCGACCCGGCCCGGGCCGCGCTGCACCTGGCCGCGCTGCGCTCCACCGCGCCCGGCGCGGTGGTCGCCGTCGGCGAGCCCGGCGACGCCGAGGTGCCGCTGCTGGCCGACCGCCCGCTGCTGGACGGCCGCCCCGCCGCGTACGTGTGCCGGCACTTCGTCTGCGAGCGCCCGACCGCGGACCCGGCGGAACTGGCCGAGCGGCTGCGCGACTGAGGGAGGAGGACGGCCCACCGGATAACCGGTGGTCGCCGCCGCGGCGGGCGGGAGAGGATGCGGCATGGGCTGGACACTCACCACGTCACTGGACGAATTCCGCACCGCCGCCGGGCCGTTCCTGGCGGCCCACCCCGCCGAGAACACCGTGCTGCTCACCATCGTCGACCGCATCGACCGGGACGGCCCGCAGGTCTACGGCGAGGCCCCGCCGCGCTACGGCTGGTGGCGGGAGCCGGACGGCGCCGTCACCGGCGTCACCCTGCGCACCCCGCCGTACGGGCAGCGCCTGGGCCGGATGACCGCCGCCGCGGCCGAGGCGCTGGCCCGCCTCCTCGCGGACGGCGGGCAGCGACCGGACGACGCGGGCGGCGGGCGGGCGGAGGTGTTCGCCTTCGCCCGGGAGCTGGAGCGGCTCACCGGCCGCGGCTGGACCGTCGCGACCAACGAACGGCTGTACCGGCTGGGCGAGTTGACGCCCCCGCCGGCCCCTCCGGCCGGGCGGGCCCGGCTCGCCGCCCCGGCGGAGCGGGAGCTGGTCGCCCGGTGGCTCGCCGCGTTCGCCGCCGAGGCGCAGGTGAACGTCCCCGGTGACCTGCAGGCCGACGCCGACCAGCGGATCGCCGCGGGCACCCTGCTGCTCTGGGAGGCCGAGGACGCCCGCGTCACCTCCCTCGCCGGGGCGAGCCCGGCCGTCGCCGGGATGTCCCGGATCGGCCCGGTCTACACCCCGCCGGAGCTGCGCGGCCGCGGCTACGCGAGCGCCCTGACGGCGGCGGCCTCCGCGCACGCGCGGGCGGGCGGCGCGGCCGAGGTGCTGCTCTACACCGACCTCGCCAACCCCGTCAGCAACGCGATCTACCAGCGCATCGGCTACCTGCCGGTCGGCGACGCGGTGCACGTCGTCTTCGACTGAGCGCGAGGGAAGGGGAGTTGCTTCCGTTCCCGGCGCGGGCCGAGTGGAAGGGGCGTCACTCCCAGTCCCAGCGCAGGCCGAGCAGGCAGGGCGGCAGGTCGGCGGCCACCAGGTGCGCGCAGTGGTGGCCGTCCAGGGTCAACTCCTCGCTCTCCAGCGGGGATTGCCCGGGTGTGCGCTGCGTGAAGCGGTCGCAGCGGACGGGCAGCGCGCCCGGGTCGAAGGTGACCTGCAGGACGTACTGCCCGGCGCCCGCGTTGAAGCCGCGGACGTACTCGTGGCTGGGCCCGGTGGACGGCGCCTCGTCGAAGCCGTAGCCGAGCAGGTGGGTGTCGCCGGTGCGCAGGCGGCGGTCCAGCAGGAGCTCGGCGACCAGCAGGTGCGCGGCCGGGTCGCGGCGGATCCGGCCGGGTCGGCAGTTCTCCTCGGCCCGGACCCGGACGCGTTCGATGTCGCAGCCCGGATCGCCCTGGTAGATGGCCAGGTAGCGGTCGATGCCGTCGCGGTGCGCGCGCAGCACGTGCTGGGAGTCGCGGCGCAGCAGCCGCCGGTCCGCGCCGACCCGGATCCGCTCGATGTGGGTGATGGTGTGCAGCCCGGTGTCGGGCGGCCCGGACAGCACGGCGAGCAGCCCGTCGACCGCCTCGGCCGGGCTGATCAGGTCCCGGTACGGGCGGACCGCCGGGCCCGTCGGGGCGGGCTCGGGGGCGCTGCGGCGCGGGCCCAGCAGCCGGGTCAGCGAGTGCTCCGGCAGCTCCAGCACCTCCTCCAGCACCGCGACGGCGCGCAGCGACTCGGCCCGCTCCGGGCGCCGCAGCCCCTGCTGCCAGTAGCTGAGGCTGGTCACCCCGACCTGCACGCCGCGCTGCGCCAGCCGCTCGCGCAGCCGGTGCAGGGCGAGGCCGCGGGCGGTGATGGCGGCCCGCAGGGCGAGGTGGAACGGCCCGGTGCGCAGGGCGAGGGCCAGGTCGGACGGTGCGGACGGCTGCTGCATGGCCACCTTCTCGATCGACCGTGGACTGACTGCGGATTGACCGTGAATATTCACACCTCCGGGCCGCCCTGTCATCGGCGCGGACGATATCCGCGCTGCCCAGGGCCGCCGCGTTCACACCGCCGCCGGGCCCGTTCACACCCCGACCGCCGTACCGAAAACGGCCGTTGACCTGCGCACCGGCCCGGCCGGATGCTCTTCCCGCGCCGTCCGGACGCGCCGCCCCCACATCCACTCCTCGCCCCTGCCAGGAGGCCAACCCCCATGCCACAGCTCCCGATCCGGCTGCGCCGGACGGTCGCCGCACTCGCCCTGGGCACCCTCGCCCCGGTCCTGGGCGTGGCCGCCGCCGCCCCCGCCCGAGCGGCCGCCGCCCCCACGGCCACGACCGCCGCCGCCGTTCCCGCCGCGGCCCCCGCCGCCGCCCAGGCCCCCGCGCTGGCCGGCACCTCGCGGATCCTCAACCTCACCATGCAGGCCCAGCAGCAGAGCAACTGGTGCTGGGCGGCCAGCGGCAACACCATCGCCACCTACTACGGCTACACCTACAGCCAGAACCAGTTCTGCAACCTGGCGTTCGGCCGCTCCGTCAACTCCACCTGCCCCAACAGCCAGGCCAGCCTGGCCGAGGTGCAGAACGCGCTGTACCGGATCGGCATCAGCACCGGCTCGTACGTCAACGGCTACCTGCGCTACTCCACCGTGCAGACCGAGATCGACGCCGGGCGCCCGGTCGAGACCCGGATCCAGTGGAGCTCCGGCGGCGGCCACATGAACGTCCTGTACGGCTACGACGTCACCAGCGACTGGCTGTACTGGGGCGACCCGTGGCCGTCCAACTACCGCTACAACTGGGGCGACTACAACTACTACGTGAGCAACGGGTCCTTCTCCTGGACCCACTCCCTGTACCGGATCGGCGCGTGAGGAGACCCGCCATGAGCAACCACCGCGTCCACGCCACCCGCACCGCGACCGCCCTCGCGGCCGTCGCCCTCGCCGCCGTCGCCCTCGCCGCCGTCGCCCTCGCCCCGGCGGCGCACGCCGCCGACACCCCCGCCGCGCTCGGCTCCGGCGAGCTCGCCGCCGCCCGCAGCGCGACCCAACAGCCCGCCGTGCTGCACCAGTTGGGACACTTCTTCGCCCGCAGGGGAGTGCCGCCCACCCAGCGGCTCGGGATCAGCGCGGCCGAGGAGGCGAAGGCCGCGACCGCGGCCGCACCCCGCCTCACCGGCGACACCGTGCCCGTCTACACCCTCTCCGCGGCCTTCGTCGCCGGACGGGCCGGAACCCCGGTCGCCGAGGTCGAGTTCACCGCGACCACCGCCGTCGCCGCGGACGGGCAGCGCGCCTCGGTCTGGACCGCCCGGCAGGGCGGCGGCTGGCGGGTCGTCAACATCGCCTCCGGCGGTGACGAAGCCGACTACGCGGCCCGGGCCGCGGCGGACGGCGGCACCGCCTTCCGCGAGCCGCAGATCGACGCCTGGTACGAGGTCAAGGGCGGCCGCGTCCTGCCGCTCGACGAGGACGCCCGCCGCTCGGTCGGCGACCGCGGCACCACCGTCGCCGCGTACCAGCAGCTCGTCCACCAGCGCTACGGGGACAAGCTGCCCGGCTCCGCGTACGACGCCTCCGGCAAGGCGGGCGGCTTCCAGGCGGCGGCCCCGGCGGGGGCGGACCGCGACGGGGGGCGGGTGCTCGCCGCGGGCGGTGCGATCGGGGTGACCGCGCTGGCCGGGGCGGTGGTCGGGGCGCGGCGGCGCAAGGCTCGCATCGCGTACTAGCGCCGAACCGGGAGCCCGGGGCTGCCGCAGGTCCGGGGACGGGCTTGCGGTGGTCCCGGGCTCCCGGTTCGGCCCGAAGCAGCACGGACTCTCCGATGGGCTCCGGCCGCCAGCAGCTCGGAGCCGCCGTTCCCCGGGCCCCTGATGGGGCCTCCGACAGGGTCAGGAGGTGGCGCCCGCGAAGGTGCGGCGGTAGGCGAGGGGGGAGACGCCGATCGCGGAGTGCAGGTGCTGGCGGAGCGAGACGGGGTTGGCGAAGCCGACGCGGGCGGCGATCCGGTCGATGCTGAGGTCGGTGGCTTCGAGCAGGTGGCGGGCCAGTTCGACGCGCTGCTGGGTGAGCCAGCGGCCGGGGCTCTGGCCGGTCTCCTCCTGGAAGCGGCGGGCGAAGGTGCGGGTGCTCATGTTCGCGTGGGCGGCGAGTTCGGCGAGGCTGAGCGGCTGGTGGAGCCGGGTGAGGGCCCACTCGCGGGTGGGGGCGGTGCCGGTGCTGCCGGCGCTGGGCACGGGCTGCTGGATGTACTGGGCCTGGCCGCCGTCGCGCCAGGGCGGGACGACGCAGACCCGGGCGGCGTGGTTGGCGGCGGCGGTGCCGTGGTCGCCGCGCAGGACGTGCAGGAAGAGGTCGACCCCGGCGGCCGCGCCCGCGGAGGTGAGGACGTCGCCGTCGTCGACGAACAGCACGTCGGGGTCGAGCCGGACGCGCGGGAAGAGGGCGCGGAACTGTTCGGCGAGGGCCCAGTGGGTGGTGGCGGGGCGGTCGTCGAGGAGCCCGGCGGCGGCGAGCACGAAGGCGCCGGTGCAGATGGAGATCAGCCGGGTGCCGGGCCGGACCAGGGCGAGCGCGGCGGTGACGGCGGGGTCGGGTTCGGGGCTGGTCGGGACGGGTCCGAACGGCGGGATCACCACGGTGTCGGCGTCGGCGAGGACCTCCGGCCCGTGGTCGGGGGTGACGGCGAAGTCGGCGTCGGTCCGGACGGGTCGGCCGTCGACGGTGCAGGTGACCAGCTCGTAGCGGTCGGCGAAGCTGCCGAACACCCTTCGGGGGATGCCGAGTTCGAACGGGTAGACCCCGTCGAGGGCGAGCACCGCGACCCGGTGCGGGGCAGGTGAGGGGGCGGACGGTGACGCGGGGGCCATGGCGGACCTCCTGGCAGGATCCCATCGGACGGTGTCCATCTTGCCACTCACGGCGGCCCGCCCGCACCGGCCAGGCTGGGCACATGACGAACGACACGACCAACCGGACGCCCACCATGCGCGCGATCAGCCAGGACGTCCTCGGGGGCCCCGAGGTGCTGCACCTTGTGGAGCGGCCCCGCCCGGTGCCGGGCCCGAGCCAGGTACTGGTCCGGGTGCGCGCCGCCGGCCTGAACCCGACCGACTGGAAGCACCGGGCCGCGGGCCTCTTCCTCGGCGAACCGCCGTTCGTGCTGGGCTGGGACGTGGCGGGCACCGTGGAGGCGGTCGGCCTGGGCGTCACGCTGTTCGCCCCGGGCGACGAGGTGTTCGGCATGCTGCCCTACCCGTACGGGGTCGGCTCGCACGCCGAGTACGCGGTCGGCCCGGCCCGGGCGTTCGTCCGCCGCCCCGCCTCGCTGGACGTGGTGCAGGCGGGCGCGCTGCCGCTGGCCGCGCTGACGGCCTGGCAGGCGCTGGCGGACACCGCGCAGGTCCGGGCCGGGGACCGGGTGCTCGTGCACGCCGCGGCCGGCGGGGTCGGGCACCTGGCGGTGCAGATCGCCAAGGCTCGCGGCGCGTACGTGATCGGGACGGCCAGCGCGGCCAAGCACGACTTCCTGCGCCGGATCGGGGTGGACGAGCCGGTCGACTACCGGGCGGTCGACTTCGCCGAGGCGGTGCGCGACGTGGACGTGGTGCTGGACACCATCGGCGGCGAGTACCAGCTGCGCTCGCTGCGCACGCTGCGCCGGGGCGGGCTGCTGGTGTCGATCCTGCCGTTCCCGGTCGAGGGCCTGGCCGAGGAGGCGGAGCGGCTCGGGGTGCGCACCGCGATGCTGCTGGTGGAGGCCGACCACGCGGGCATGACCGCGGTCGCCGACCTCGCGGAGCGCGGCCTGCTGCGGGCCGAGATCGCCGGGACGTTCCCGCTGGCGGAGGCCGCGAAGGCGCACGAGGTGGGCGACGGCGGCCGGGTGGCGGGCAAGCTGGTGCTGCTGGGCGACTGAGCCGCCGGGGCGTCAGTGCGCGGCGAGCCCCTGGAGGTGCTCCAGGGCGAGGTCGAGCAGGTCGGCGAGGTCGTCCCGGCCGCCCCGGTCGGCCCAGTACAGCGAGGTCTCGGTGAGCGCGGCGGAGATCGCGGCGGCGGTGATCCGCAGTTCGAGGGTGGGGGCGTCCAGGCCGGCCCGTTCGGTGAGCAGGTCGAGCAGCATGCCGCGCGGCTGGCCGGCGCCCTCCAGCATCCGGGCCCGGACGGAGGGCACGGAGGCGGCCAGCCGCATCCGCTCGTACAGCTCGACGCGCTCCTGCTCGCTGAGCATCCGGCGGACCAGTCCGACCAGCACCGCGCGGGCGGAGGTCAGGAAGGGCTCGCCCGCCGGGCGGGCCCGGATCGCCTCGGCCATCAGCGGGTCGTACTCGTCGGTGAGCAGCAGGTCCTCCTTGGCCGGGAAGTACCGGAAGAAGGTGGACGGGGAGACCTCCGCCGCGGCCGCGATCTGGTCGACGGTGGTGGCCTCCCAGCCCTGTTCGGCGAAGAGCCGCATGGCCTCCCGGCGCAGGGTCTGACGGGTCTTCAGCTTCTTGCGCTCGCGCAGCGACAGCGGGGCCCCGGCGAGCTCCTCCAGCGAGCCGGGGGAGGGGTCGGACGGGCGGGGCCGGGCGCTGCGCGGGGTGGTCATGCCGACGATTCTCCGGGATCGCCCGCCGCCGCGACCACCGGCCGCACCGGACCGCCGGGCGTCGGCGCGGTGGGCTCCGGTGCGGCGGGCACCGGCCCGGGGCCCGGGCCGGGTGCGGCGGCCGGGTCGGTGCCGGGCATCCGGGCCGCGACCAGGACGGCGGAGAGCAGCGCCAGCACCCCGGCGACCAGCATCACCAGCGTCATGCCGTGCAGGTAGGCGCCGTGCGCGGACGCGGCCAGCGCCGGGTCGCCGATCCGCTCGGCGACCGCGTCGGCGGCGGTGACCGAGCCGCGGGCCGACCGCGCGGCGGGCCCGGGCAGGCCGTCGGTGTCGAGCCGGTCGCGGTACCCGGCGGCGAGCAGGGCGCCGAAGACCGCGACGCCGACCGCGCCGCCGACCTGGCGGAGGGTCTGGACCAGGCCGGAGCCGACCCCGGCCTTGGCGGCGGGCAGCAGGAGCAGCGCGGAGGCGGTCGCGGTGATCAGCACCAGGCCGAGCCCGGCGCCGAACAGCGGCAGCCACAGCGCCGTCCAGCCGTAGCCGTCCCCGGGGGCGGTGCGGCTGCCGAGCAGCAGGGCGAGGCCGGTGA
Source organism: Kitasatospora sp. NPDC001540 (assembly GCF_042894345.1). NCBI lineage: Bacteria > Bacillati > Actinomycetota > Actinomycetes > Kitasatosporales > Streptomycetaceae > Kitasatospora > Kitasatospora sp. NPDC001540. The sequence goes on along the minus strand of NZ_JBIAVO010000033.1, from coordinate 47,160 downwards.
GCACCAGCCCGGCGCCGATCACCCCGCGCGGGGCGAAGCGGCGCACCAGCCGTTCGCCGGTCCGGGAGGCGACCAGCAGGCCCCCCATCATCGGCATCAGGCGCAGCCCGCTGCCGAGCGCGTCGGTGCCCAGCACGCTCTGGAAGTAGGCGGGCAGCACGAAGAAGCCGCCGAGCAGGACGACCGAGACCAGGGTGACCGCGACGGCGCACCAGCGGAACACCGGTTCGGCCAGCAGTCGGAGGTCCAGCATCGGGTGCTCCCGGTGGCGGCTGCGCCGCACCAGCCAGGTCAGCGCGAGCAGCGCCCCGGCCAGCGCGCCGAGCACCCGGGCGTCGGCCCAGCCGAGGTCGCCGCCCTCGATGACGCCCCAGGTCAGGGCGGACAGGCCGCCGGTGGCGAGCAGCGCGGCGAGCGGGTCGAGCCGGGGCGCGGCCGGGTCGGCGGACTCGGGGAGCAGCAGCAGGCAGGCGACGGTGCCGAGCAGCACCAGCGGGACGTTGACCAGGAAGATCGACCCCCACCAGTAGTGGCGCAGCAGCAGCCCGCCGACGATCGGGCCGAGCGGGACGCCGATCGCGGTCATGGTGGTCAGCAGGGCGGTGGCGCGGCGCTGTTCGGCGGGCGGGAAGACGGCGGGGACGACCGCCATCGACATCGGCATCACGAACGCGGCGGCCAGGCCCATCACCGTCCGGGCGGCGATCAGCGACCCGGGGCCGGAGGCGAGCGTGCCGAGCAGCGAGGCCGCGCCGAACAGGGCGAGCCCGAGCACCAGGGTGCGGCGGCGGCCGAACCGGTCGCCGAGCAGTCCGGCGGGCAGCAGGGCGGCGGCGAACACCACCGTGTAGGCGTCGACGATCCACTGCTGCTGTCCGGTGCCGACCTCCAACTGCCGGGCCAGGTCGGGCAGGGCGACGTTCAGCACGGTGGTGTCGAAGCCGATGACGAGCACGCTGAGCGCGACCGCCACCAGGGCGATCCAGCGACGCGGGCTGGGCGGCGGTGCCTGGGGCGCGGACATGCGGAGCCTCCATCCGGTAGTTTCTCTCAAATGAGAGTAACTATCAAAAGATGGCCACCGTCAAGCGAAGAGCGCCCTGCGGGATCCCCGCCTCTGTTGTTGATCCGCTGTTGATCCCCCGTTCTCCCGCGGAGCGCGCTGAACATGTCACCGTAGGTGAGGAGTTCCCTGACGGCGTGTCAGGAGACCGGTCGGCCGGCGGGAGGTTTGCCGATGGAGTACGGTGCGGCGCGGTTCTGGAGCGGCGTGGTCGGTGTGCTGGCCGCGCTGGCCGTCATCGCCGGGTACCTGGTCGGCGGTGCCCGGCTGGTCTGGGTGGTCTCCGCGGTCGAGGTGCTGGCGGTGATGGCGTGGGTCGGCCACCGCTTCCGGGGGCGGGCCCACCAGCGCGCGGCAGGCGAAGGGCCCGACGCGGCGCACTGCGAGCGCTGCCGTCGGGCCCGGGAGCGGCTGGAGGCCAAGGTCCAGCCGGTTCGTCACTGAGGGGGTTCAGGCGGTGGCGGCGTACGCCACCAGCGAGACCCCCACGTACTGCACGATGAACGCGCCCAGGGTGAGGGCGTGGAAGACCTCGTGGAAGCCGAACCAGCGCGGTGACGGGTTCGGGCGCTTGAGGCCGTAGACCACGCCGCCGACGGTGTAGAGCACGCCGCCGACGACGATCAGCGTCACCACGGCGGCGCCGCCCCTGTGCAGGAAGTCCGGCAGGAAGAACACCGCCGCCCAGCCGAGGGCGACGTAGCACGGGGTGTAGAGCCAGCGCGGTGCGCCGACCCAGAACACCCGGAAGGCGATCCCGGCCAGCGCTCCGCCCCACACCAGCCACAGCAGCACCTGCTGCCGCGCGCCGTCCAGCAGCAGGATGGTGAACGGGGTGTAGGACCCGGCGATGATCAGGAAGATGTTGGCGTGGTCGAGCCGGCGCAGCACCGCCTCGCCGCGCGGGCCCCAGGTGAAGCGGTGGTACACCGCGCTCACCCCGAACAGCATCCAGGCGCTCACCGAGTAGACGACGCAGGCGATCCGCGCCGCCGTCGAGTCGGCCAGGCAGATCAACACGATTCCGGCGGCCAGGGCGGCCGGGAACATCCCGGCGTGCAGCCAGCCGCGCCACTTGGGCTTCACGAGCTCCAGCGCTTCCGCGGTCATGGGCAGCATCTTACGGAACCGTAGGTTACTGGCGCGTAAGGAAGTGGTCCTCCTCACTCTTGTACGTCACGTACAAGTCCCTCGGCGTGATCAAGGTCTCTTCGGGGCATGCGTGGAGCGTCACGGGGCCACCGAATCGGACACTCTGGAGTAAAAATCTCGTCAATGACGCCAATTGGCAGAAGAACCAGTGCCGAACCGGGTCTACCGTGTAACCACCCTCAACCCCAGCGAAGCCGTCTCCTGGCCGAGATGGTGTGAAACGGAGCGATCGTGCCGCCTCAGATCTCTGCGCTCGCCGAGTCCGCGCCCACCCGCCACCAGCGCCTGGTGGACTGGGTCAACGAGATTGCCGACCTGACCCAGCCGGACCGCGTCGTCTGGTGCGACGGCTCGGAGGAGGAGTACCACCGCCTCGCCGAGCAGCTCGTCGCCCAGGGCACCTTCACCAAGCTCGACGAGACCAAGCGCCCGAACTCCTACTACGCGGCCTCCGACCCGTCCGACGTGGCCCGCGTCGAGGACCGCACCTTCATCTGCTCCGAGCGCGAGCAGGACGCCGGACCGACCAACCACTGGAAGGCCCCCGCCGAGATGCGCGAGGTCTTCCAGGGCGAGGACGGCCTGTTCCGCGGCGCGATGCGCGGCCGCACCATGTACGTGGTGCCGTTCTCGATGGGTCCGGTCGGCTCCCCGCTGGCCGCGTACGGCGTCGAGGTCACCGACTCCGCGTACGTCGCCGTCTCGATGCGCGTGATGACCCGGATGGGACAGGCCGTGCTCGACCAGCTCGGCGAGGACGGCGAGTTCGTCAAGGCCGTGCACACCGTCGGCGCCCCGCTCGCCGAGGGCCAGGACGACGTGCCGTGGCCGTGCAACAGCACCAAGTACATCTCGCACTTCCCGGAGACCCGGGAGATCTGGTCCTACGGCTCCGGTTACGGCGGCAACGCCCTGCTCGGCAAGAAGTGCTACGCGCTGCGGATCGCCTCCACCATGGCCCGCGACGAGGGCTGGCTGGCCGAGCACATGCTGATCCTCAAGCTCACCCCGCCCTCCGGCGAGGTCAAGTACGTGGCCGCCGCGTTCCCGTCCGCCTGCGGCAAGACCAACCTGGCGATGCTCCAGCCGACCATCCCCGGCTGGAAGGTCGAGACCATCGGCGACGACATCGCCTGGATGCGGTTCGGCGCCGACGGCCGGCTCTACGCGATCAACCCGGAGGCGGGCTTCTTCGGCGTCGCCCCCGGCACCGGCGAGGACACCAACGCCAACGCGATCAGGACCCTCTGGGGCAACACCGTCTTCACCAACGTCGCGCTCACCGACGACGGCGACGTGTGGTGGGAGGGCCTGACCGAGGAGCCGCCCGCGCACCTCACCGACTGGCGCGGCAACGACTGGACGCCCGCGTCCGGCACCCCCGCCGCCCACCCGAACGCGCGCTTCGCCGTCCCCGCCGCGCAGTGCCCGACCATCGCCGCGGAGTGGGAGGACCCGGCGGGCGTGCCGATCTCGGCGATCCTGTTCGGTGGCCGCCGGGCCACCGCCGTCCCGCTGGTCACCGAGTCCTTCGACTGGCAGCACGGCGTCTTCCTCGGTGCCAACATCGCCTCCGAGAAGACCGCCGCCGCCGAGGGCACCGTCGGCGAGCTGCGCCGCGACCCGTTCGCGATGCTGCCGTTCTGCGGCTACAACATGGGCGACTACTTCGCGCACTGGCTGAAGGTCGGCGCCGCGGCGGACGCGGAGAAGCTGCCGAAGATCTACTACGTCAACTGGTTCCGGAAGAACGCCGACGGCCAGTTCGTGTGGCCCGGCTACGGCGAGAACAGCCGCGTCCTGAAGTGGATCGTCGAGCGCCTGGAGGGCACCGCGGCGGGCGTCGAGACGCCGATCGGCGTGCTGCCCGAGGTCGACGGCTTCGACCTGGACGGGCTGGAGCTCTCCGAGGCCGACCGGGAGCTGCTGTTCACGGTCGACAAGGAGATCTGGAAGCAGGAGGCCGCGCTCGTCCCGGCCCACCTGGAGCTGTTCGGCGAGCACACTCCGAGCGAGCTGTGGGACGAGTACCGGGCGCTGGTCAAGCGGCTCGGCGACTGACCCCCGCCCAGGCCGGTGGAAGCCCGGCGAAACGTTCGCCCCGCACCCCGGGAGGGGTGCGGGGCGGCGTCGTGCGGGGCGGCCGGGCCGCTACGGCTGGGCGTACCCGGACAGGAAGTCGCCGATCCGGGTGACCGCGTCCGTGATGTCCTCCGGGTGCGGCAGGGTGACCAGCCGGAAGTGGTCCGGGTCGGGCCAGTTGAAGCCGGTGCCCTGGACGATCAGGATCCGCTGGGCGCGCAGCAGGTCCAGGACCATCTGCGCGTCGTCCTTGATCTTGTAGACCTGCGGGTCCAGCCGCGGGAAGGCGTACAGCGCGCCCTTGGGCTTGACGCAGGAGACGCCGGGGATCTCGTTCAGCAGCCGGTACGCGGCGTCCCGGGAGGCGAGCAGCCGACCGCCGGGCAGCACGAGGTCCCGGATGGACTGCCGTCCGCCGAGCGCCGCGGCCACCGCGTGCTGGGCGGGCATGTTGGCGCACAGCCGCATCGAGGCGAGCACGTTGAGGCCCTCGATGTAGGAGCGGGCCCGGTGCCGGTCGCCGGAGAGCACCATCCAGCCGGAGCGGAAGCCCGCCACCCGGTAGGACTTGGACATGCCGTTGAAGGTCACGCAGAACAGGTCGGGCGCCAGGGTGGCCAGCGGGGTGTGCTCCACCCCGTCGTAGAGGATCTTGTCGTAGATCTCGTCCGCGTAGACCACCAGTTTGTGCCGGCGGGCGAGTTCGACCAGGCCCTCCAGCAGCTCCTTCGGGTAGACCGCGCCGGTCGGGTTGTTCGGGTTGATCACCACGATCGCCCGGGTGCGGTCGGTGATCTTCGCCGCGATGTCCGCCAGGTCCGGGTACCACTCGGCCTGCTCGTCGCAGCGGTAGTGCACCGCGGTGCCGCCGGCCAGCGAGACCGAGGCCGTCCACAGCGGGTAGTCGGGCGCCGGGACGAGCACCTCGTCGCCGTCGTCGAGCAGGGCGGTCATGGCGAGCTGGATCAACTCGGAGACGCCGTTGCCGAGGTACACGTCGTCGACGGTCAGGCCGTGCAGACCGCGCTCCTCGTAGTGCATGACCACGGCGCGGCGCGCCGAGAGCAGGCCCTTCGAATCGCCGTAGCCGTGCGCGGAGTTGAGGTTGCGGAGGATGTCCTGGAGGATCTCTGGCGGCGCCTCGAAGCCGAACGCGGCGGGGTTGCCGGTGTTGAGCTTCAGGATGCGGTGGCCCTGGTCCTCCAGCCGCATCGCCTCGTCGAGCACCGGGCCGCGGATGTCGTAGCAGACATTGGCGAGCTTGCTGGACTGGATGACCTGCATACCCGCCTACTTTACGGGCGCGTTACGCCGATCACCGAGTGCTGTTCGCCACCTGGACACGGACGGGCGAACGGCCCCGGACGGTAGGGTCGCGGCGGACCGTCAGGGGAGGGGCCGGATGCTCGCAGCAGTGGTCGGAGCCGCACTCGGGCTGTGCGCGGGGGTGCCGCTGCGGGCGGCCGCCACCAGGTACGCGGTGCCGCCCGGCGAACCCTGGCGCACCTGCCTGCCCACCCCGTACGGCCGCTGCCCGCGGCACGGCGAGCCGCGGGTCGGCCCGCCGCCGCTGACCGTCGAGGCCGTCGCCGCCGCGCTCGGTGCGGTGCTGGCCGCCTGGGCGCCGGGCCGCTGGCTGCCGCCGCTGGTCTGGCTGGCCCTGTTCGGCACCGTGCTGGGCTTCGTGGACGCCGCGGTCAAGCGGCTGCCGGACGCGCTGACCCTGCCGCTGTTCCTCGGCACCGCCGTGCTGGTCCCGCTCACCGACCACGACCCGGCGGTGTGGCTGCGCTGCGCGCTGGCCGCGGGCGCCCTCGGCCTCCTCTACCTGCTGATGGCGCTGCTGGCCCCGATGGGCCTGGGCGACGCCAAGCTGGCGCCGAGCCTGGGCGCGGCCCTCGGGCTGGCGGGCTGGCGGGCGGTGTACGCGGGCCTCCTCTACACCTGGCTGCTCGCCGCCCTGTGGGCGGTGGCGCTGCTGGTCCTGCGCCGGGCGGGCCGCCGCAGCGAGCTGGCGCTCGGCCCGGCGATGCTGCTGGGCACCCTGGTGGCGGTGCTGGCGGCGGTCGGCGGCTGACCGCTCGCAGTGCCAACTCCCTTGTCTGCCAAGGGACACAGCCTCCACCATCGAGTCATGACACCGGATCCCGGCCCCCGGCCGCCGCAGGACCCTCCCGCCACCGACCGGCCCCGTTCCAGGGCCTGGGAGGTGTGCCTGTACGCCGTGGTGGTCTTCTGGTCCCTCGCCCTGTCCTGGGCCGGGGCCGGCGGCAGGACGGTCTCCGCCTTCCAGCTCGTCGAGCGCGCCGACGAGATCAGGACCGGTGCCCTGAGCCACGCGGTGACGGCCCTGCGGGTCGTGCAGTGGTCCGGCGGCGCGCTGGCCGTCCTGTCGCTGGTGCGGGCGTTCGCGCCGAGCGTCCGGCTGGCCGGGGCGGCGCTGCTGGCGGCGACCTGCACGTTCGGGGGCGTCGCGGTGGCCGTGGCGGAACTGCACCGGAGCCTGCAGGCGCTGCCGGTCACGGCCAGCGCGTCCCTGGACTACGGCGCGCTGGTCGCCGCGGTGGCCGGCCTGATGGCCCTGATGCGCGCCGCCGGCGACCTGGAGCGGCAGCGCGCCGCGGGTTGACCGGCCCGGGAATGGGCGGGGCCCGCCGTACCCCAGCGGTACGGCGGGCCCCTGTGCGTGCGCCCACCCCACCCTCGAGGAGCGGCGCACTGGCTCTTCGGGTTACGGCATGGCGTGCGCGAAGGCGCCGACGTTGTTGGAGAAGTCGTTGCCGTTGTTGGCGTCCCAGTTGGTCGACCAGGTCATCGCGCCGCGGATGGTCGGCCACTTGGCCGGCGGGACGAAGCTGCCGCAGTGGTTGCCGGTGGCCAGGCAGTCCAGCGCGTTGTTCACCACGGTGGAGTTGACGTAGCCGCCGCCCGCCGCCTTGGTGGAGGCCGGGACGCCGATGCCGACCTGGTCCGGACGCAGGCCGCCCTGGATGTGGGTGCAGACCTGCGCGGTGATGAAGTCGATGGTGCCCTGGTTGTACACCTTGCCGTCGCAGCCGTTCATGCCGCCCGAGTTGTAGAACTGGGTGTTGACGACGGTCAGGATGTCCTTGGTGGCGAGCGCCAGCTGGAAGTACGCACCGGAGGTGGAGTACATGCCGATGGTCTCGGGCGCCATGGTCAGGATGAAGCCGGAGCCGACCTTGGCCTGCAGGGCGTGCAGCGCCTGCGCCATGTAGGTGGAGTTGACGCCGTTCTCCAGGTCGACGTCGATGCCGTCGAAGCCGTACTGCTGGATCAGCTTGTAGGCCGAGTCGGAGAACGCGGTGGCGGCGGCGGAGCTGGCCACCGAGATGGCGCCGTTCTGGCCGCCGATGGAGAGGACGACCTTCTTGCCGGCCGCGTGCTTGGCGGCGATGTCGGCCTTGAAGTCGGCGTCGGTGTAGCCGCCGAGCTTGGTGGCCAGCGCCGGGTCCAGGGTGAAGGAGATCGCGCCCTGGGTGGTGGTCGCGTCGGCGAAGGAGACCGCGATGATGTCGTACGCGGACTGCACGTCGCGCAGCTTCTGCACGGTCGAGCCGTTGTCGAAGTTCTGCCAGTAGCCGGTCAGCACGTGCTTCGGCAGGCCGGTGTTCGGCGGGGTGGTGGTCGCCGAGGAGGACGGGCTGGGCGAGGAGGACGCCGAGGCCGAGGGGGAGGCGCTCCGCGAGGGCGAGGCCGACGCGGAGGGCGAGGCGCTCTTGGTCGGCGAGGCGGAGGCCGACGGGGAGGCCGAGCCGGCGGAGGCCGACGGGGTCGGGGAGGCGGTGCCGCCCGGGCCGATCAGCTGGATGTCGTCCGCGTAGTAGGTGGGCTGGCCGTACCAGCCGTGCACGTACAGCGTGACGCTGGTGGTGGTGGCGCCGGTGGTGAAGGTGGTGTTCAGCTGGTTCCAGGCGCTCTGCGCGGACCAGGTGGACGGGTCGGTGCCGCCGGTGCCGCGGGCGCCCAGGTAGACGTACTGGCCCTGGACCCAACCGTTGAGCGTGTAGGCCGTGTTGGGGAGGACCGAGACGGTCTGGGTGCACTCCGCGGTGTCGGAGGCGCCGGGGGTGGCGGCCAGCGCGCCGGTGCCCGCGTGCACCGGGGTGGCGACCGCGGAGGTGGTGCCGACGCAGTTCCAGCCGGACAGGCCGGACTCGAAGCCGCCGTTGGTGACCAGGTTGCCGACCGCGGCGTTCGCGCCGCCGGCCGACAGGGCGAGGCCGGTGCCCGCCAGCGCCAGCGCGGTCGCGGTGGCGAGGACGGCCGGGATCTTGTTGCGGCGCCGGTGGGACGGCTGCTGCAGGGTACGGGCCATGACAGGCTCCAGTGCAGGAGAGTGGGGGTGTGGGTGTGGGGAGGCACGCCGGGAAGGTCGGGGAGAGCCGCCGCGGTGGGGGTCGCGGCGGCTCCGCTGTGGGGGAGGGTCCGCTGTGGTGCTGCCCACACGCTGGACTAGACCAATGGCAAGCGTCAAGACCCGGAATCCGGTTTAGGGGCGGTTTAAGGATTCGGATACCGTTCCGTAGCTTGTCCCGTGCGCGCACTGTGACAAGACCGGTACCTGCGGTTTTGCCGCGCGCAAACCCGGGCGGAGTAGGCTGCCGCAGGGGATTTCGCACCCGGAGCAATCAGTACGGAGAGGCCGTTCACGATGGGTCTGCGCGATGTGGTGGAACGGACGCCGGGGCTGCGCACCCTGCTGGACAAGGCCTACCGGCTGTACGGCCGCCGGGTCGAGGTGCACCTGGCCAACACCCCGCACCACATCGGCGTGATCCTGGACGGCAACCGGCGCTGGGCCAAGGCCACCGGCGGCACCACCGCGTACGGGCACCAGCGCGGCGCCGACAAGATCGGCGAGTTCCTGGGCTGGTGCGCGGAGACCGACGTCCGGGTGGTCACCCTGTGGATGCTCTCCACCGACAACCTGGCCCGCCCCGCCGAGGAGCTCGTCCCGCTGCTCGGCATCATCGAGGACACCGTGCAGGGCCTGGTCGAGGCGGGCCGCTGGAAGGTCCACCCGGTGGGCGCCCTCGACCTGCTGCCCGCCCGCACCGCCGAACTTCTCAAGCGCGCCGCCCAGGACACCGCGCACGTCGACGGCCTGACCGTCAACGTCGCGATCGGCTACGGCGGCCGCCAGGAGATCGCCGACGCCGTCCGCTCGCTGCTGCAGGAGCACGCCGGCCGCGGCACCTCGATCGAGGAGCTGGCCGAGGTCCTCGACGTCGAGCACATCGCCGAGCACCTGTACACCAAGGGCCAGCCCGACCCGGACCTGGTGATCCGCACCTCCGGCGAGCAGCGGTTGTCCGGTTTCCTGCTCTGGCAGTCCGCGCACAGCGAGTTCTACTTCTGCGAGGCCTACTGGCCGGCCTTCCGGAAGGTCGACTTCCTCCGGGCGCTGCGCGACTACCAGCAGCGCAACCGGCGGATGGGGCGCTGACCGCAGGTCAGGTTCCATTACCCCTGGGACGGGTGGGAAAACGTTCACCTGTTGTGATCCCGCCGTTCGCTCCGGCGCGAATGCGGGGCCCCTCGCCTGGGAATACACCCCTCAGACCGTCCCCCCGGCCAGCGGGGCCGCGGGGACCGGTGGGCCGCGGGTGACGTCGGGTCACCCGCTCTGGAGGGCTAGTGGTCAGTTCCAAGAGCCGCCGGACACCTGACCGGCGCACGTACGTCCTCGACACCAGCGTGCTCCTGGCCGACCCCCTCGCGATGACGCGGTTCGAGGAGCACGAAGTGGTCCTCCCGGTCGTCGTGGTGACGGAGCTGGAGGCCAAGCGGCACCATCCGGAGCTGGGCTACTTCGCCCGTCAGGCGCTGCGGATGCTGGACGACTACCGCGTCCGGCACGGCCGGCTGGACGAGCCGATCCCGGTCGGCGAGCTCGGCGGCACCATCCGGGTCGAACTGAACCACTCCGACACCTCGATCCTCCCGGCCGGCTACCGGGTCGGCGGCGGCGAGGCCGACACCCGGATCCTCGCGGTCGCCCGCAACCTGCAGGCCGAGGGGTACGACGTCACGGTGGTCTCCAAGGACCTGCCGCTGCGGATCAAGGCGAGCTCGGTCGGCCTGCTGGCCGAGGAGTACCGGGCCGAGCTGGCGATCACCTCCGGCTGGACGGGCATGACCGAACTGCACGTCCCCGCCGACCAGGTGGACCAGCTGTTCGCCGGCCAGGAGCACGCCCTGCAGATCGAGGGCGTCGAGCAGCTCCCCGTCCACACCGGGCTGGTGCTGCACTCCGAGCGCGGCCGGGCGCTGGGCCGGGTGGCCCCCGACGGCCGGGTGCAACTGGTGCGCGGCGACCGGGAGGCGTTCGGCCTGCGCGGCCGCAGCGCCGAGCAGCGGATCGCCCTCGACCTGCTGCTGGACCCGGAGATCGGCATCATCTCGATGGGCGGCCGGGCCGGCACCGGCAAGTCCGCGCTCGCCCTGTGCGCCGGCCTGGAGGCCGTCCTGGAGCGCCGCCAGCACCGCAAGGTGATGGTGTTCCGCCCGCTGTACGCGGTCGGCGGCCAGGAGCTCGGCTACCTGCCCGGCAGCGAGGCCGAGAAGATGGGCCCCTGGGCCCAGGCGGTCTTCGACACCCTCTCCGCCGTCACCACGCCCGACGTGATCGAGGAGGTCATCTCCCGCGGCATGCTGGAGGTCCTGCCGCTCACCCACATCCGCGGCCGCTCGCTGCACGACGCCTTCGTGATCGTGGACGAGGCCCAGTCGCTGGAGCGCAACGTGCTGCTCACGGTGCTCTCCCGGATCGGCCAGAACTCCCGCGTGGTCCTCACCCACGACGTCGCCCAGCGCGACAACCTGCGGGTCGGCCGGTACGACGGGGTGGTCGCCGTGGTCGAGAAGCTGAAGGGCCACCCGCTGTTCGCCCACGTCACCCTCACCCGTTCGGAGCGCTCGCCGATCGCCGCCCTGGTGACCGAGATGCTGGAGGACATCCAGCCCTAGGCATAACCGGACACAACGGGGCAAAGGGGCCTGGCGCATAGCGTCAGGCCCCCGCGCTGTCAGTCGAACTGACGTCCCCTCGGCGGCCGGTGGGCCAAAGCCGCAGGTCGAAAAGTTTGTGAGATCCGCCACGGCACAGGGAATTGCGTAGACACGTCCGCGTGCGGCATGGTGAGGGTTCTGTCAGGCCCCGCGTACGGCACTGCACGCCCGGCAACTCCGGTCGGCGGGCGTACAACTGAACACCGCAGAGCCGTACGCCGCTCGTTCCAGCCGCAGTTCCCGGACGCCGTCCGGGAGGCGGCGAGCCCGAGCCTCCCGTGACCAGCGTTCGACGGAGGCCAGTGCCAGGGGCAGATACGCGCCCGTACGGTCACAGGACGGGCGACGCTGGAAGGAAACCATGTGACTCGGATCTCGGTCCGGGGAGTCGCTGTCGCCTCCGCCACCGCGGTGACCGCCGTCGGTGCCGTCGTGGGTGCGGCCTCTGGCAGTGAGGGCAAGGCCGACGTCCAGACGGTCGATGTCGCGAGCGCCACGCTGCTCGCCGACGCTCCCACCGGCACGCAGGCCCAGAACGTCAGCGACGGCATCGGCCGTCAGGCCGACGCCCAGCAGGTCTCCGCCGACGCCGCCGCCAAGAAGGCCGCCGAGGAAGCGGCCCGGCAGAAGGCCGCGGCCGACGCCCAGGCCAAGGCCGACGCGGAGAAGGCGGCCAAGGCGGCCGAGGAGAAGCGCGCCAAGGAGGAGGCCAACCGCGCCGCCGCCCGCAGCGTGCTGGCCACCGTCAGCCCCGGCTCCGTCCAGGACATGGCGCTGCAGATCATCGGCGACCCCAACCAGTTCCAGTGCTTCAGCCAGATCGTGAAGCGCGAGAGCGGTTGGGACTACACCGCCACCAACGCCTCCTCCGGCGCCTACGGCCTGGTGCAGGCACTGCCCGGCTCCAAGATGGCCTCGGCCGGAGCGGATTGGCGCACCAACCCCGCGACCCAGATCAAGTGGGGCCTCAGCTACATGAACAGCCGCTACGGCAGCCCCTGCGGCGCCTGGTCGTTCTGGCAGGCCCACAGCTGGTACTAGGCCCACCGGCCCGGTCCGCGCACCGAAGCGTCGAAGCACCGAAGGGCCCGCCCCCCGCTCTCCCGCGGGGCGCGGGCCCTTCGTGCTGCCGCCGCGAGGCGGTGGCCACGGCGCGGGCCGCCCCGCCCGGGCGGCGCTGACCAGTGCGCCGCGGGCGGTGACGGCTCGGTGCGGACGCGGGGGAACGGAGCGGGTCCTGGTTTTCTCCGCTCCCGGCCGGTCCGCCGACAGATGGTCCGTTCTGCTCACACCCCTTCCCCCCGCCCCTCGGGCGAAACCTCCGGAAAGCTGGCGAATTGCCGGAATCACCCGGCCGTTCGCCGAGGCACCCCCGAGACCGGGCGCCCCACCGGCGGGTAGCGTTCCTCACCGACGGCCGCGCGATCCGCGGCCCCGAGCAGACGGCACGGACAGACGACACGGGGGAGACCGGCAGTGACGGAAGAGACGGGCGGCGGCCGCTGGCGCGGCCTCGCCAAGATGGGAGCGGTCGCGGCCGGCCTGTTCGCCGCCGCCGAACGCCGCCGCCGCGCGGCCATCTCCGCCGAGGCGCACGTCCTCGCCAACGAACAGGCCGTCGAGCTCGCCGCCGAACTGGTCGCCCTGCGCACCGCCGAGCAGACGGTCCGTCAACTCGCCGAGCACGCGGGCGGATCGGCGGACGCACCGGCCGCACCACCGGAAGGAGGGGCCGTGCGCACCGACGACACCGTCCCCGCCCCGCGCACCCCCGAGCACGGCCTCCCGCTCGGCACCCCCGAGCACCCGCTCCCCAGCGCCCCGCTCGGCCGCCCCGCCAACCCCGTCGACGCCGTGCCCTGGACCCTGCGGGTCGCCGCCGAGTCGACCTGGCGGCTGCTGCTGCTCGGCGTCGCCCTCTACGTGGTCTTCCGGGTCGTCGACACCCTCAAGCTGGTCGCCTTCTCCGCCGTCGCCGCCCTGCTGATCTCCGCGCTGCTCGAACCCACCGTCTCCTGGCTGCGTCGGCACGGCGTCCCCCGCTCGGTGGCCGCCGTCGTCACCTTCCTGGCCGGACTGGCCAGCATCGGCCTGGTCGGCTGGTTCGTGTTCTGGCAGGTCTCCAGCAACCTCGACTCGGTCACCACCCAGGTCCAGGACGGCGTCCGGCAGTTGCGCGACTGGCTGCTCAACGGCCCCTTCCACCTCACCCCGGACCAGCTCAACAACTTCACCAACCAGATCACCACCGCCATCGGCAAGAACTCCGAGGCGCTCACCTCGGCCGGCTTCACCGGTGTCACCATCGCCGTCGAACTGCTCACCGGCGTGGTGCTCACCGCGTTCACCACCTTCTTCCTGCTCTACGACGGCGCCCGGATCTGGAGCTGGGTGCTGCGCGGACTGCCCCGGCACTCCCGCTACGCGATGGCGGGCGCGGGCCCCAAGGCCTGGGCCACCCTGACGGCGTACGTCCGCGGCACCGTCACCGTCGCCTTCATCGACGCGCTCTGCATCGGCATCGGGATCAGCCTGGTCGGCGTGCCGATGGCGCTCCCGCTCGCGGTGATCATCTTCCTGGGCGCGTTCGTGCCGCTGGTCGGCGCCCTGGTCACCGGCACCATCGCGGTGCTGATCGCCCTGGTCGCCACCGCCAGCGTCGGCAAGGCCCTGGTGGTGCTGGTCATCCTGATCGGCGTCCAGCAGTTGGAGGGCCACATCCTGCAGCCCCTCATCCTCGGCCGCGCCGTCCGGGTCCACCCGCTCGGCGTGGTCCTCGGCGTCGCCGCCGGCTCGATCATCGGCGGCATCCCCGGCGCGATCGTCGCCGTCCCGCTGATCGCGGTCACCAACACCGTCACCGGCCACCTCCGCCAGCGCAACGCGGCGGGGCAGGAGGTCTTCCAGGCCATCGAGGCCGCCCGGAAGCAGTAGCGCCCCCCGCCGGGAGGCGTCCGTGAACGAAAGGTCCGCCCCGGGAGAGAACCCCCTCCCGGGGCGGACCTTTCGTTCAGCGTGTTCGGCGTGCTCAGCGGGGAAGCTGCGCCTCCGCGTCCAGCACCGCGGCGACGGCCTGGACGGTCGCGGCGATCTTCACCGCGGCCTGGATCACCTCGCGTTCGACGCCCGCCTTGCGCAGCACGCCCTCGTGCGAGTCGAGGCACTGGCCGCAGCCGTTGATCGCCGAGACGGCGAAGGACCACAGCTCGAAGTCGACCTTGTCGACGCCCGGGTTGCCGATGATGTTCATCCGCAGACCGGCCCGCATCGTCCCGTACTCCTTGTCGGAGAGCAGGTGCAGCGTCCGGTAGTAGACGTTGTTCATCGCCATGATCGCGGCCGCGCCCTTGGCGGCCTCGTAGGCCTCGGGCTTCAGGTTGGCCCTGGCCTCGGGCTCCAGCTCGCGCAGCACGATCGGGGAGCGGGTGGCCATCGCGCAGGCGAGGACGGTGCCCCAGAGCTGCTGCTGCGGCAGGTCGGAGTTGCCGATCACCGAGCCGAGGTTGAGCTTGAGGTCCTTGGCGTAGTCCGGCAGGGCGGCCTTGAGTTCGTCGAGCGCCATCGGTCAGCCGGCCAGCAGGGCCTGGGCGTCGAGGGTGTCCTCGCCCTTGGTCCAGTTGCACGGGCACAGCTCGTCGGTCTGCAGGGCGTCGAGGACCCGCAGCACCTCCTTGGGGTTCCGGCCGACGGAGCCGGCGGTCACCATGACGAACTGGATCTCGTTGTTCGGGTCGACGATGAACACCGCGCGCTGGGCGGTGCCGTCCGCGCCCTCGACGCCGCAGGCCCGCATCAGGTCGTGCTTGACGTCGGCGAGCATCGGGAAGGGCAGGTCGCGCAGGTCCTTGTGGTCCTTGCGCCAGGCGTGGTGGACGTACTCGGAGTCGCCGGAGACGCCGAGGATCTGGGCGTCGCGGTCGGCGAACTCCTCGTTCAGCTTGCCGAAGGCGGCGATCTCGGTCGGGCAGACGAACGTGAAGTCCATCGGCCAGAAGAACACGACACGCCACTTGCCCTCGTAGGACTTGTGGTTGATCTCGGCGAAGGCGTTGGCGGCGTCGAGGTCCACGCAGGCGTTGAGTTCGTACTCGGGGAACTTGTCACCGATCGTCAGCACGTTCGCTTCTCCAAGGTTTGGGACGAGGGTTGTCCGGATTGCGGACATTTCCCAGCGTCGCACATCACCACTGATCAGTGAAATCGGTTCTGCCGCGAGCCGCGATAGGCAAGTCCGATCAGTGCGGCAGACTGGAACGGAGCACCCCCGTCGACCGGCAGGAAGCACCACCCCCGTGAAGCCCAGCGCGCCCCGCACCCCCAC
The DNA here is from genome assembly GCF_042894345.1 of Kitasatospora sp. NPDC001540. Classification (NCBI taxonomy): domain Bacteria; kingdom Bacillati; phylum Actinomycetota; class Actinomycetes; order Kitasatosporales; family Streptomycetaceae; genus Kitasatospora; species Kitasatospora sp. NPDC001540. Next base: position 31,507 of record NZ_JBIAVO010000033.1, on the reverse strand, counting down.
CGTCTCCCAGTTGCGGGCCTTCGCCGCGGTCGCCGAGCACCGGCACTTCCGGGACGCCGCGGCCGCGATCGGCACCAGCCAGTCCGCGCTGTCCGGGGCGGTCGCCGCGCTGGAGGAGTCGCTCGGCGCGCAGCTCGTCGAGCGCACCACCCGCCGGGTCGTGATCACCCCGCTCGGGGAGCGGATCGCCGAGCACTCCCGCCGGGTGCTGTCCGCGCTGCACGCGCTCACCGAGGAGGCCGAGGCCGCCCGCCGCCCGTTCACCGGGCCGCTGCACCTCGGGGTGATCCCCACCGTCGCACCGTACCTGCTGCCCGCCGTGCTGCGGCTGGTCCGCGACGCCTACCCCGACCTCGAACTGCACGTCCACGAGGAGCGCACCCCCTCGCTGCTCGGCGGCCTGGCCGACGGCCGGCTCGACCTGCTGCTGCTGGCGCTGCCCGCGGGCGGGGCGCTGCCGGTGGCCGAGATCCCGCTGTTCGACGAGGACTTCGTGCTGGTCGTGCCGCCCGAGCACGACCTCGCCGGACGGGTCGACGTCCCCCGGGACGCGCTGCTCGACCTGGACGTGCTGCTGCTGGAGGAGGGGCACTGCCTGCGCGACCAGGCGCTCGACATCTGCCGCGAGGTCGGCGCCGAACCGGCCGGGGGCAGCACCCGGGCCGCCGGGCTCTCCACCCTGGTCCAGCTGGTGGCCGGCGGCCTCGGCGTCACCCTGCTGCCCGCCACCGCCCTCGACGTCGAGGCCGGACGCACCGACCGCCTCGCCGCCGTCCGCTTCGCCCACCCCGCCCCCGGTCGCCGGATCGGCCTCGCCCACCGCCCCGGCTCCGCCCGCACCGCCGAGTACACCCGCTTCGCCGCCGCCCTCCGCGAGGCCCTGCGGGGCCTGCCGGTCCGGCTCGCGGCCTGAGCCGCCCGAGCCGTCGGAGCCGTCGGAGCCGTCGGAGCCGCCGGACGGCCCGGTTCGCTCGAACGGGCGATGGCGGGTGCGCGCGGCCGAGTTGACGCCGCGTCACCTGCTCGTCCCGGCCGGGCGGATGGGCGGGCCGGGGCGTGGGCATAACCGCTCCGAGGGGGTGGTCCGGTGTACGTGTCGCGGATCAGGGTGTCCGGAGTGAAGTGCTTCACCGGTGCGCGGGAGGTCGACCTGACGATCCCGCCCGGCCCGGGGTGGACGGTCTTCGCCGGGCCGAACGGCAGCGGGAAGAGCACCCTGCTGCGGGTGCTCGCGATGGCGCTCGGCGCGCTGCCCCCCGGCCCCGCCGCCCGCTGGGGCGCCGACGGCTGGGTCCGGGCCGACCCGGCCCCGCGCTGGCGGGTCGGCGACCCGCCGGGCCCCGCGCGCGCCCACCACCCGCTGCCCGCCCTGGGCCGCCGCACCCCGCTGGACGCCGAACTGGCCGCCGAGGTGCTGCCCCCCGGCTGGCGGGTCAGCGACCCGGAACGGCAGTACGTCGCCCGCGGCGACCTGGAACTCCCGCTGGACGAACTCGGCGACGGCACCGCCGGGTTGGCCCGCCTGGTCAGCCAGCTCGCCGCCGCCCCCGCCACCCCGGGCCCGGTGCTGCTGGACGACGTCGACCGGCACCTGCACCCGCTCTGGCAGCAGCGGATCGGCCCCTGGCTCACCGGGCGCTTCCCGCACGCCCAGTTCCTGGTCACCACCCACAGCCCGTACGTCTGCCAGGCCGCCGACCCCGGCGCCCTCGTCCGGCTGCCCGGACCGGACGAGGACCGCGCCCCGTACCGGCTCGACGAGGAACTCCGGCAGCGGGTGCTGTACGGCAGCGGCGAGGACACCGCGCTGTCCGAACTGTTCGCGCTGCCCAGCGCCTACTCGCCCGCCGCCGAGGCCGAGCGCCGACTGCTGGTGCGCCTGGAGCGCAAGCTGTACGCCGGGCAGGCCACCGACGCCGAACTCGCCGAGTACCGCGAACTGGGCGCCAAGCTGAACAGCTCGCTGACCGCCCGGGTCGACGAGGTCACCGCCCGGCTGCTCGGCAGGGACGGGTGATCCCGCTCCAGCGGCCACCGCTCCAGCCCCGGCTGGCCGCCGAACTCGCCCGCGCCACCGACCGGATACGCGCCGACGGCCCCAACACCGCCACCGGGCGTGCCGCCTGGCGCCGCGCCGTCCGCCCCAAGGCCCAACTGCGGCTGATGCTGCGGCAGATGGCGCCCGGCCTGGAACGCTGCATGTACTGCGGCGACAACCTGGGCACCGACATCGACCACTTCGAACCGATCGCCCAGGCCCCGCTGCGCACCTTCGACTGGCAGAACCACCTGCTGGCCTGCGCCCACTGCAACAGCAACCGCAAGCGCGACCGCTTCCCGCGCGACCCGGCCACCGGCGACGGCCTGCTGGTCGACCCCTGCCGCGAGGACCCGGCCGACCACCTGCGGCTCTACCTGGACTCCGGCGCGTACGACCCGCTGACCGTCCGCGGCGAGGCCACCATCGAGGTGTTCGGCCTCAACGAGCGGCCCGAACTCGTCCGCGGCCGCCGGATGATGTTCGCCGTGGTCAAGGCCCTGCTGCTGGCCTGGCGGTCCGCCGCCACCCCCGCCGCGGCCGCCGAGTACGCCGCCGCGCTGCGCGAGATCCACCACGCCGACGTGCTGCGCACCGTCCTCGCCCTGCGCCGCAGCCGCCCGCTGGCGCTCGCGGTGCTGGGCCCGGACGTCCTCGACGCGCTCGACCGACTCGTCGACGGAGCCTCGGGGTTCCCCGGATGAACCGGCCAACCGGCACTGCGCAGAAGGTGGTTGGCGGGACGTCGGCCCGTGCTGCGGAAGATCGCGGCGCCCCCCGGCGTTGGGTACGGGCATGAGGATCGGGGAGGCCGCGCGAGCCAGCGGCGTGAGCGCGAGGTCGCTGCGGTACTACGAGGACGAGGGGCTGATCGTCCCGGGCCGGTTCGACAACGGGTTCCGCGACTACTGCCGGTCCACCATCGACCGGGTGCTCGCCATCCGCTCGCTGCTGGAGTCCGGGCTGCCCGTGCGGCTGATCAGGGAGGCCCTGCCCGACCCCGCCGACCCCGGAAACGCCGGGGCGGTGGACGAGGAGTTCCTGCGCGAGGTGCGCGCCCACCGGGACCGGCTCGCCGCGCGGATCGCCCTCCTCAGCGAGCAGCACGCGGCGCTCGACGCCTACCTCCGGGCGGCGCCCGGCACCGACCCGCGCCCGCCGCTTGACCTTGACGCAAGCGTCAAGGTCCTACCGTCGGCGCATGGAGACCGACGAGCAGCACAGCACCGATGAACGGACGGTCCGGGCCCTGGTCCAGCGCTCGCACCTGGGCCCCCGGGACCTCACCCTCACCACCGGCCGCCCGCGCCCCGTGCCGGGGCCCGGCGAGTACCTGATCCGGGTGGGCGCCGCCGGGGTCAACTTCGCGGACGTCATGCAGACCCGCGGCACCTACGGGGGCGGCCCGCGGGCGCCCTACGTCGCGGGCTTCGAAGCGGCCGGCGAGATCGTGGCCGTCGGGGAGGGCGTCGCCGAGCCGTTCCCGCCCGGCACCCACGTCGTCGGCACCGGCCCGGGCGCGTTCGCGCAGTACGCGACGGTGTCGGCGGCCGGGGCGCTCCCCGTGCCGGACGGCTGGAGCGACGCCGAAGCGCTCGGCCTGGTGCTGAACTGGGCGACCGCGCTGGCCGCCCTGAAGCCGCTGGGCGGGATCCGGTCCGGTGAGACGGTGCTCGTCCACGCCGCGGCCGGCGGCGTGGGGCAGGCCGCCGTCCGCCTGGCCCGCCACTACGGCGCGCGGGTGGTCGCCACGGCCTCCCCGGCGAAGCACGACACCGTCCGGGCGCTCGGCGCCGACGAGGTCCTGGACGGCCGGCGTTCCGACCTGGCCGCCGAGGTCACCCGCCTGACCGGCGGGGTCGACCTGGTCCTGGAGTCGGTGGGGCGGGCCACCTTCGCGACCAGCCTGGCGGTCACCAAGCCCTTCACCGGACGTGTCGTGGTGTTCGGCGCCGCCTCGGGCGACGCCACCCTGACCACGCACGACCTGGTCTTCACCCACCCGGTCCAGGTCAAGGGCCTGCACATCGGCGCCCTGGCCGCCGCCGTCCCGTCCCTTTACCGCTCGCTGATCGCCGAACTCGGGACGCTCATCGCCGACGGCGTCTACCCGCCCGGCACGCCGGTGGTCCACCCGCTGGCCGACGGCCCGGCCGTCCTGGAGAGCCTCGAAGCGGGCCGGACCAGCGGCAAGCACGCCCTCGACCCCTGGCGTTGAACCCTGCCCCGCGGCCCTCAGCGGCTGCGGCCCCCGGCATCCGCAGCCCTCAGCGGCTGCGGCCCCCGGCATCCGCAGCCCTCAGCGGCCGCGCTCCAGCCGCTGCTCGAACCAGACCACCTTGCCCGTGCCCAGCCGGGTCGCGCCCCAGCGGTCCGCGCACCGGGCCACTATCTGCAGGCCGCGCCCGCGCTCCTCCTCCGGCCCGGCCCGGCGGGTGCGCGGCAGCGCGGGGGAGTCGTCGCCGACCTCGCAGCGCAGCAGCGAAGTGCGCACCAGCCGCAGCGTCACCGGCCGGGTGGCGTGCTGGATCGCGTTGGTGACCAGCTCGCTGACCATCAACTCGCAGTTCTCCGCGAGGTGTTCCAGCCCCCAGCGGCGCAGCGCGTGCCCGGCCAGCCGACGCGCCCGGCCCGGCGTCTCGTGCCGCGGCTGCAGGTGCCAGTGCGCGACGTCCTCGGCCGGGATGCCGTCGAACGCGGCCGCCAGCAGGGCGATGTCGTCCGCCCGGTCGCCCGGCGGCAGGATCCGCAGCGCCTCCTGGCACAACTGCTCGGGGGTGAGCCGGTGGCCGCCCGCGAGCCGGGCCCGCAGCAGCTCCAGGCCGGTGCCCAGCGGGCGGCGGCGGGTCTCCACCAGGCCGTCGGTGAACAGCAGCAGTGCCGAACCGGGCGGCGCTGGCAGCTCCACCGAGGCGAAGTCCACCCCGCCGACGCCGATCGGCGCGCCCGAGGGCAGTTCCAGCAGCTCGCTGCTGCCGTCCGGGCCGATCAGCACCGGCGGCACGTGCCCGGCGTTGGCGATCCGCACCCGGCCCGCGATCGGGTCGTACACCGCGTACACGCAGGTCGCCAAGTGGTGCTCGCGGCCCAGGCGTTGGGCCTGCTCGTCGAGGTGGTACAGCACCTCGTGCGGCGGCAGGTCCAGGCCCGCCAGGGTCTGCGCGGAGGTGCGCAACTGGCCCATCACGGCGGCCGAGGTCAGCGAGTGGCCCATCACGTCGCCGGTGATCAGCGCGACCCGGTTGCCGGGCAGCGGGATCGAGTCGTACCAGTCGCCGCCGACCTGCGCGCCGCGCTCGCCCGGCAGGTAGCGGTGCGCCAGCCGGACGCCGTGCGGCTGCGGCAGGTGCGCGGGCAGCATCGAGCGCTGCAACTGGTCGGCGATCTCCCACTCGCGGGTGTAGCGCAGCGCGGTGTCCACCGCCAGGCCGCCGTGGGTGGCCAGGTGCGCGGCGGTCGCGGCGTCGGCCGGGTCGAAGCCGGCGGGGGCGCCGTCCGGCAGCGGGCGGCGGATCAGCAACAGCATGCCGAGCGCGGCCTGCCGCCCGTGCAGCGGCAGCGCCAGCAGCGCCGTCCCGGCGGGCAGCCGGCCCAGCGCCCGGGCGCCCAGCAGTTCGGCGGCCAGGCCGCCGCGGGCGCCGCGCCCGGCGTCCAGCACGGTGGGCCCGCTCGGGGCGCGGTGGGTCAGGGCGTGCTCCAGGGCGCTGCCGGGCAGCACCGGGCGCAGCCCGGCGCGACGGCCCAGCCGGGTGCCGCAGGTGTGCCGCACCCGCAGGGCCCGCGGCGGCCCCGGGTCGCGCTCGACGTCCGGCAGCGGGTCGCGGACCAGCACCACCAGGGCGTCCGCGACCGCCGGGACGAGCACCCGGCCCAGGTTGCGCAGGGTCGCCGTCAGGTCCAGCGAGCTGTTGATCCGCCGGGCCGCCCGGTCCAGGGCGGCCAGCCGCTCCGCCAGCCGCTGCGGCACGCCGGAGGGCACCTCGCCGGAGGCCGGAGCGTCGGGGGCCGGAGCGTCGGGGGCACCCCCGCCGGGCGGCGGGTGCCGCTGGACGGGTACGGCGGGCGGCTGCCCCGCCAGGGGCTCCAGGTGGTCGCGCACGGGCTGCCCGATCTGTGCAGGTGTGGTGTCGGGTACGGGAGCTGACGCCGCGTCAGCCGGTGCGCCGACAGCGCAGGTACAGCTGGGTCTCCGGCGGCTGCGCGGACCCGGCGGGCGCGTACGACTGGCTGTCCACCGCCTCCACCGCGAACCCGGCGCCCTCCAGCAGGGCCACCAGGTCCTCGCGCAGGTAGCCGCTGACCCGGATCTCCTGCTCCAGGAACGGCAGCGGCGCGTCGTCCAGGTCCGCCTCGACCATGCCCAGCGCCAGCAGCCCGCCCGGGCGCAGCAGCGCGCGGAGGCGGCCGAGCGTCTCGGCGATCTCCGCGCGGGGCAGCATCAGCAGCGAGAAGAACGCCGCCGCGGCGTCCAGCGAACCGTGCCCCGCGAGGCCCAACTCCGGTGCGCCCCACAGGGTTCCGGCGCTCTCCAGGCCGAGGTCCAGGACGTCCATCCGGTGGAAGGACGCCGCCGGGACGGCCGCCCGGGCCTGCGCCAGCATCCCCTCGGACAGGTCGATGCCGGTCACCCGCAGCCCGCCCGCGGCCAGTTGGCGGGCGGTCGGCTCGCCGGCCCCGCAGCCCACGTCCAACACCCTTGCACCGGACGGGAGTTCGGACAGCAGCCAGTCGCCGCACGCGAGTTGCCCGGTCCTGGCCGGAAACACCTCCTGGTAGCGGCCCCCGATCGCGTCGAACACGGCGGCCTGGCGGGCCCGTTCGGCCCGGCGCGCACCTGCCGTGGACGCCCCGTCGGCGTCGGCGGCGGCAGTGGTCTGTTCGTCCGTCACGATGATCTGGGCACCTCTCCCGCGTGCGTCCTGCCCTGCCCGTCGTGGCCCGCACACCACGCCCGACCCTGGCCTTCGAGAATAAACGCGATCACCGCACCGTGGAGTCCGTTTCCGGCCAACTCGTGCGCCGTTGGGCGCTTATCGCCCGCCAGGGGAGGCACGCCGGGGTCCGCCAGGTAGCGCGCCAACGGCCCGCACGCCGCATGGCGCGACCGCGCCACGGCCCGCGCCAGGGTCGTGAACCGCGCCGTGCCCTGGGGCGTGGACCGCGCCGTGACCTGCGCCGTGACCTGCGCCGCGGCCTGGGTCGTGAGCTGGGGCGACGCCCGGTCAACGGCCTTGCCGCGAGCGTTTATCGAACGTCAATCGCCACCTGTCAGAGTCTTCTCAGCGCCGGGGAAGCGTCAAGGCGTTCCCGCAGCCGGGGGGCTGCGGGGACGCCGACGCTCCCGGGGGGAAGGCTTCCGCCAGGGGGGACCAGGGGGGTACCACGGGGGAGCGGGGGCCTACGGCGCGACGGGGGGAAGAGGGGGAGGGGAAGGCTCGGTGTGCCGCGAAGCGATGAGGTCCTGCACGGGCTGGGCCTCGGGCACACCGAGCCGGGTGAACACCGTGAGCGCCTCCTGGAGACAGGCCAGCCCGCGCGAGGGCTGGCCCAGCTCCAGGAGCGCCTCGCCCAGGGCGGCGTTCGCCATGCCCTGGCAGTACGCCGCCTCGATCTCCTGGGCGATCGACAGCGACTCCTCGGCCGCCTCCGCCGCCGCCGCGAACTGACCGTCCGCGAGCAGGCAGGCCGCCAGCCGGGCCAGCGAGTAGCCCTCCCAGATCGGGTGCTGGTGCTGCCGGTACAACTGGTGCGCCTCCCGCAGGTGCACCGCCGCCTCGCCGGGCGAGCCGGTGGAGCGCAGCACCACGCCCAGCTGGTAGAGGGTGTCCGCCAGGCAGGGCACGTTCCCGGACGCCCGGGCCGCCGCCACCGCCGCGCGCGCGGACTCCTCGGCCTCGGCGTGCCGGTCCAGGCCCACGTACGAACGGGCCATGTTGCCCAGCAACCGGGCTTCGCTGATCGGGGCGTTCAACCGGGACGCCATCAGCTGGGCCTGCTGGTAGAACGGCAGGGCCTCGGCCGGGCGGCCCGCCATGATCAGGACGATCGCCAGGGCGTTGGCGGTCGTCAGGCGCTGGGCGGTGGGCCGGTCGGTCGGTTGCAGGGCCAAGCTGCGGGCCAACGACTTCTCGGCTTCGGTGAGTTCGCCGCCGACCCGGTGGACCTGCCCGAGCGCGTGGTGCACGCCGGCCAGGACGACCGGGTCCCGGTCGGCCGCCACGCTGGTCGCCGCGGCCAGCAGCATGGCTCGGATCCGGGGGGCCAGGGTCGGGTCCTCGATCACCGACACCAGGCTCTGCAGGATGTCCACCGCCGGACGCAGCAGGTCCATCGGGGCGTTGGCGGCCGCCTCGACGGCGCTCAGCAGGACCGCGACCTCCGAGCGCAGCCAACTGCGGGCGGCGTCGTTGTCGGGGAACGCCCGGCCCGGGGAGTCGGCCCGGTGCAGCGGCTCGACGGACAGGTCGTCCGGCTCGATCACCCGCAGCGCGTTCCGCATGGTGGCGTCCAGCAGGTCCAGCAGCCGCAGCAGCGCCGCGTGCTGCTGCTCGACGTCCCCCAGCTTGGCGTTCTGCCGCTGCGCGTACAGGCGCAGCAGGTCGTGGTACCGGTACCGGCCGGGGGTGAAGCACTCCAGCATGTTGGCCTCGACCAGGGCCTCCGCCAGGTCCTCGGCCTCCTGCTCGGAGGTGCCGAGCAGCGCGGTGACGGCCGACAGCGGCAGGTCGGGGGAGTCGACCAGGGCGAGCAGCCGGAAGGCCCGGGCCTCCTCGGGCCGGAGCTGGGCGTAACCGAGCCCCAGGGTGGTCTCCACGGCGAGGTTGCCGAGTTGGAGCTCCTGGAGCCGGTTGCGCTGGTCCGCTAACCGCCGGGCCAGGTCGGAGACGCTCCAGCGCGGACGGCTGGCCAGCCGGGCGGCGGCGATCCGGACCGCCAGCGGCAGGAACCCGCAGGAGGTCACCACCTGCAGCGCGGCCTCCGGCTCGGCGCCGACCCGCTCGGCTCCGACGATCGCCGAGAACAGCGCCAGCGCCTCGTCCGGGGTCAGCTCCTCGATGTCCACCAGGTGCGCGCCGGGCAGTTCGGCCAGCCGGGAGCGGCTGGTCACCATCACCGCGTTGCCGGAGACGCCGGGGATCAGCGGCCGCAACTGCCCGGCGTCGCGGGCGTTGTCGAGCAGGATCAGCATCCGCTTGTCGGCCAGCAGCGAGCGGTACAGCGCGGCGCGCTGCTCCAGCGAGTCGGGGGCGTCGGGCGCGCCGAGCGCGTGCAGGAAGTCGCCGAGCACCACGGCCGGGTCGGCGGGGGAGGCGCCCGCGCCGCGCAGGTCCACGTACAGCTGCCCGTCCGGGAAGTCCGGCCGCAGCGAGTGCGCGACGTGCACCGCGAGGGTGGTCTTGCCGACGCCGCCGATGCCGGCCAGCGAGGTCACCACGACGGCTTGGCCGGAACCCGCCCTCAGCACGTCCCGGAGTTCGCTCACCAGCTTGCTGCGCCCACTGAAGTCCGAGACGTCGGCCGGGAGTTGGGCGGGCGGGACGAACGGGGGAGGCTCTGCGGCGGCCTTCGGCGGGGCGGCCGACGGAGCCAGCAGTTCCGGGTCGCCGGCCAGGATCCGGGCGTGCATGGTGGACAGCCCGCTGCCCGGCTCCACGCCCAGTTCGTCGATCAGCAGCTTGCGGGTGTCCGCGTACACGCCCAGCGACTCGGCCTGCCGACCGCTGCGGTACAGCGCCAGCATCAGCAGCTCGCGCAGCCGTTCGCGCAGCGGGTGCGCGGCGGACAGCGAGTTCAACTCGGCCACCACGTCGGCGTGCAGGCCGATCTCCAGGGCCAGCGCGCAGCGCTCCTCGGCCACCGCGAGCTGCCGTTCGGAGAGCCGACCGCGCTGGGTCTCGGCGTACGGCCCCGGCACACCGGCCAGCGGACGGCCGCGCCACAGGTCGAGCGCGGCGACCAGGGTGTCGTGGGCGGGGCGCAGGCCGCCGTCGGCCCGGGCGGCGGACGCCTCGGCGACCTGCCGCTCGAAGACGGCCAGGTCCAGGGCGTCGGCCGGGATCCGCAGCGCGTACCCGTCGGTCATCGAGACCAGGACCTCGGAGGGCGTGCGGGCGGCGCGGTGGGGCTCCAGCACCGAGCGCAGCCGGGAGACGTAGGTGCGCAGCGCGGCGACCGCCTGCGGCGGAGTGCGGTCCCCCCAGATGCCGTCCACCAGGTCGTCGGTGGTCACCGGACGGCCCTCGCTGAGCAACAGGGCCACCAGGACGGCCTGTTGCTGCGGCGATCCGAGGGCCAGCGGCACGTCGCCGCGCCACGCCTGGACAGGGCCGAGCACTTGGAAGCGCAACGCCGCGGCGGAGCGCGTGTCCTGATGCTCCATGTCCTCCCCTGTGGCCGATGAACCGTCTGTTCCCCACGCCTCCGCCGGTCGGGTGGGGGCGACAGCTTATGAGGAACCGTGCAAACGTCCACCAAGCGGATGCGCGGTGCAACGTTTATAAGACATTTAGCGGTCCCTACGATACTGTCCGCGCGCCCAACGACAGTCGTCCGGGTGATCGAAACCCTCTCAGCTGAAAGGCGGCCCGCCCCATGGCCGACGAGACCACCACCGCCGTTCCCGAGGCCGAGCAGATCCCGGCCCCGGTCGAGCACACCGCCGACGTCGCCGACCCGAACGCGATCGAGAACGCCCTCGAAGCGCTGGCCGAGCAGTCCGCTCCGGAGGTCGCTCCGGTCCCCGCCACCGACAAGCCGGGCGAGGACCTCGAGCCGCTCGGCCTGGTGACCAACTGCCCCTGACCCACCCCCGCACGACCAGAACGAGCCCCGGCCCTCACCGGCCGGGGCTCGTCCCGTTTTCGTGCACGGACACCGCTACTGCGCCGAGCGCACCCGCAGGTTGGTGATCAGCGGGCCGTCGGTGACCTCGGCGAAGAAGTCGTTGCCCTTGTCGTCCACCACGATGAACGCCGGGAAGTCCTCCACCTCGATCCGCCAGACCGCCTCCATGCCGAGCTCCGGGTACTCCAGCACCTCGACCTTCTTGATGCAGTCCTGCGCCAGCCGGGCCGCCGGGCCGCCGATCGAGCCCAGGTAGAAGCCGCCGTGCTCGGCGCACGCCTTGGTGACCTGCTTGGAGCGGTTGCCCTTGGCCAGCATCACCATCGAGCCGCCCGCCGCCTGGAACTGGTCGACGTAGGAGTCCATCCGCCCGGCCGTGGTCGGGCCGAAGGAGCCGGACGCGAAGCCCTCGGGGGTCTTCGCCGGGCCCGCGTAGTACACCGGGTGGTCCTTCAGGTACTGCGGCATGCCCTGACCGGCGTCCAGGCGCTCCTTGATCTTGGCGTGCGCGATGTCGCGGGCCACCACCAGCGTGCCGGTGAGCGAGAGCCGGGTCTTCACCGGGTACTTGGACAGCTCGGCGCGGACCTCGGACATCGGGCGGTTCAGGTCGATCCGCACCACGTCGTCGTTCAGGTGCTCGTCGGTGGTCTCCGGCAGGTACTTCGCCGGGTCGGTCTCCAGCTGCTCCAGGAACACGCCCTCGGCGGTGATCTTGCCGAGCGCCTGGCGGTCCGCCGAGCAGGACACCGCCATCGCGACCGGCAGCGAGGCGCCGTGCCGCGGCAGCCGGATGACCCGCACGTCGTGGCAGAAGTACTTGCCGCCGAACTGCGCGCCGATGCCGATCTTCTGGGTCAGCTCGAAGACCTTCTGCTCCAGCTCCAGGTCGCGGAAGCCGTGCCCGGTCCGCGCGTCGCCGCCGGTGGGCAGGTTGTCCAGGTAGTGCGCGGAGGCGTACTTCGCGGTCTTCAGGGCGAACTCGGCGCTGGTGCCGCCGACCACGATCGCCAGGTGGTACGGCGGGCAGGCCGCGGTGCCCAGCGAACGGATCTTCTGCTCCAGGAAGTTGAGCATCGACGCCTCGTTGAGGATCGCCTTGGTCTCCTGGTACAGGTACGACTTGTTGGCGGAGCCGCCGCCCTTCGCCATGAACAGGAACTTGTACGCGTCCCCGTCGGTGGCGTACAGCTCGATCTGGGCCGGCAGGTTGTTGCCGGTGTTCTTCTCGTCCCACATGGTCACCGGGGCCATCTGGGAGTACCGCAGGTTCAGCTTGGTGTACGCGTCGAACACGCCGCGGGCGATCGCCGACTCGTCCTCGCCGGAGGTCAGCACGTTCTGGCCGCGCTTGCCCATCACGATCGCGGTGCCGGTGTCCTGGCACATCGGCAGGATGCCGCCCGCCGAGATGTTGACGTTCTTCAGCAGGTCCAGCGCCACGAACCGGTCGTTCGGGCTGGCCTCCGGGTCGTCCAGGATCCGGCGCAGCTGCGCCAGGTGCGCCGGGCGCAGGTAGTGCGAGATGTCGTGCATCGCCTCGGCCGTCAGCAGCCGCAGCGCCTCCGGCTCGACCTGCAGGAAGGTGCGACCGCCCGCCTCGAAGGTCGAGACCCCCTCGGAGGTGAGCTTGCGGTACGGAGTGGTGTCCGTGCCGAGCGGGAGCAGGTCGCGGTAGGCGAACTCTGGGGCCATGGGGTGATCCTTCGGTTCTTTCGGCTTCGTCGACGAGGCACCCTCCAGGTTAGGCGCACCCACCGCTCGCGCCGCGCCCAGGTCCGCCTCCGTGACCGGGGTCACGCCCGTTGCGTCGAACCGCCGTTCGGGGCGGGGGCGGGCTCGCTAGGCTTGTGACGTGGACAACTCTCCCGAGCAGGACCCGCGGGGCCCGCTGCCCGCCCCGCTGCCGAAGAACGCCCCCGTCCAGGCCCCCGGAACCGACCTGGCCGCCGAACTGCGCGCCTCCGACGCCGACCGCGAACGCGTCGCCGACCTGCTGCGCGACGCGTACGCCGAGGGCCGGCTGACCGTCGACGAGCACGCCGAACGCATCGAGGCCGCCTACAGCGCCCGCACCTTCGGCGAGTTGGAGCCCCTCACCCGCGACCTGCCCAGCCACCCCGGCCCGATCCGGCACAACCTCACCAAGCCCCCGCTGGAGGCCCCGGCCCACGCCCCGCAGCCCCCGCTGCCCCCGGCCCGGGCCGAGTCCCCCACCATGGTCGCGGTCTTCGGCGGCGCCTCCCGCAAGGGCCGCTGGCGGGTCGGCTCGCACCTCAAGGCGGTGGCCGTGTTCGGCGGCATCGAGATCGACCTCACCGACGCGGTCTTCGAGTCCCCCGAGGTGGTCATCGAGGTGGTCACGGTGTTCGGCGGCGTCGAGGTCCGGGTCCCCGAGAACGTCAGCCTGCACGGCGGCGGCGCGGGCGTCTTCGGCGGCTTCGAAGTTCGCGAACAGACCTCCGCCGACCCCTACGCCCCCGTCGTCCGGGTCAGGGGCGCCGCCGTGTTCGGCGGCGTCGAGGCCAAGCCGCGGCGCGGCAAGAAGCTCACGGAGTGGGTCCGCCGCCAGCTCGACGGCTGACCTGCGCACTTCCCGACGCGGCGTCAACTCGCCCCGCGGCACTCGTCGTTGTCCCGAGTGCAGCGGGTAGTCGGTTGCGTGCGGTGTGCATGAATCGCGGGGCGGCGGGGTAGTTCCCCTCGCACATCGTTCCTGTACGGCTGTGACCCCGCGGGTCGGCGACGGCGCCACGGCGAGGGAGCACGGGGCAGTCGGGCAGGAGGCGAGACCGTCCCCGAGCCTTGAGCCTGGTCAGGAGTTACCGTGCTGCACCCGATCGAATCCACCGCCGCCGCCCGCCGCCCGGCGGCCCAGCCGGGCGTGGACGACAGCCCCTGGCACACCTCCGCCGCCTGCCGCAGCGACGAGGCCGGGCTGTTCTTCGCCCCCTCCAAGGAGCCCACGGCGGCCCGCCTCGCCCGCGAGGAACAGGCCAAGCGCGTCTGCGCCCGCTGCCCCGTCCTCCTCGAGTGCCGCGAACACGCCCTCGCCCAGCCCGAGCCCTACGGCGTCTGGGGCGGCCTGACCGCCGCCGAGCGCCGCGTCGTCCTCACCCGCCGCCGTCGCCGCGAAGCGGAGATCCGCGTCCCGGCCCGCATAGCCGGCTGAAGACCGGAGCCAGGGAACGCGGAACCAGGGGCGCGGGGAACTGCGCGGCCAGCCGAGCGCACCCAGCCGGATCGCGACGCGGCACAGTCACCTGCACCGTCCCGCGACCACGCTGACGTGCGACTCCTTCCCCCAGCCCCAAGGGGGGCTGGGAGGTGCCCCCTGCGCGCAGTTCCCCGCGCCCCTCCCGCTCAGTTCGCCCGGTCGAAGTCGATCGCGCTGTACGCCCGCAGCTTGGCGAGCTTGTGGGTGGAGTCGATCCGCCGGATCGTCCCGCTCTTGGAGCGCATGACCAACGACGAGGTGGTGGCCGTCTCCTGGCGGTAGTGGACGCCGCGCAGCAGCTCGCCGTCGGTGATGCCGGTGGCGACGAAGAACACGTTCTCGCCGCTGACCAGGTCGTCCGTGGTGAGCACCCGGTCCAGGTCGTGCCCGGCGTCGATCGCCTTCTGGCGCTCCGCCGCGTCCTTGGGCCACAGCCGCCCCTGGATGACGCCGCCCATGCACTTCATCGCGCAGGCCGCGATGATGCCCTCGGGGGTGCCGCCGACGCCCATCAGCAGGTCGACGCCGGTCTCCTCGCGGGCGGCCATGATCGCACCGGCCACGTCGCCGTCCGAGATGAACTTGATCCGGGCGCCGGCCTCGCGGATCTCCCGGACCAGGCCCTCGTGCCGGGGCCGGTCCAGCACGACGACGGTGACGTCCTCGACCGCGGAGCCCTTCGCCTTGGCGACCCGGCGGATGTTGACCGCGGGCGGGGCGGTGATGTCGACGTAGTCGGCGGCCTCGGGGCCGCAGACCAGCTTGTCCATGTAGAAGACCGCGCTGGGGTCGAACATGGTGCCGCGGTCGGCGACCGCGAGGACCGCGACGGCGTTGTTCATGCCCTTGGCGGTCAGCGTGGTGCCGTCCACCGGGTCGACGGCGACGTCGCACTCGGCGCCGGTGCCGTCGCCGACCCGCTCGCCGTTGTAGAGCATCGGGGCCTCGTCCTTCTCGCCCTCGCCGATGACGACGATGCCGTTCATCGAGACGGTGGAGACGAGGGTGCGCATCGCCTTCACGGCCGCGCCGTCGGCGCCGTTCTTGTCACCCCGGCCGACCCAGCGGCCGGCCGCCATCGCGGCGGCCTCGGTGACCCGGACCAGTTCGAGGGCGAGGTTGCGGTCGGGCGCTTCCGGTGCGACCTCCAGGGCGGAGGGGAGGTGGTGCGGGTACTGCGTGGTCATCGTCGTTACCTCTCTGTACGCGACGGCCAGTCAGCACCGGGACGCGGAGCGTCACCAGTGCTGCATTGAGGGTTGCTGCGATCGTATCGGCAGGCGGAACGGGTGTCTGTGGCGCCCGCCTCCTCCACCCCTTACCGGCAGGGACCGGGGCCCCCACCGCCCCCCACCGGCACACCGGTGCGCAGCCCCCGCGTAAGCGCCGCCTACCATGGGCGGGTGGCAGGCAACAGCAGCAAGAGGGGCCGACAGACGGTACGGGACATGGTCCTGTCGATGGCGGCGGTCGGCGTCGTGGTGGTGGTCGCGTACTTCTCGATCCCCAGTGCGGACGGCAAGGGCGGCGTGCACGCGGTGCCGTACCAGGTCGAACTCGCCTCGGCGAAACGGGCCGCGCCCTACCCGCTGCTGGGCCCGGACCGGCTGCCGGACGGCTGGCAGGCCACCTCGGTGAGCTACAGCCCGAACGACAGGGGCCACGCCGCCTGGCACCTGGGCATCAACACCGCCTCCGGCCAGTACGCGGCGATCGAGCAGAGCAACGGCAAGTCCGCGGACGTGGTGGAGCAGAACGTGCCGGGCGCCCAGCCGGACGGCACCGTCACCGTGGCGGGCCAGGAGTGGCAGCGGGTGCAGGGCGACCGCTACCGGGCGCTGGTCCGCCCGGCCGGGGACACCGGCACCACGGTGCTCACCGGCACCGCCTCGTACGAGGAGCTCGCCCAGCTCGCCGAGACCCTGCACTGACGGCGCGCGGCACCACGAAGGCCCCCACCGGAACCCGGTGGGGGCCTTCGCCGTCAAGCTGCGGACCGTCGGTGCCGCGGACCGGCTCAGACGGTGGTGACGACCTCGTCGTAGGCCAGGCGCGGGCTGCGCGGGAACCAGGCGTCCTCGCCCGGCTTGCCGATGTTGACCACGGCCAGCACCGAGTGCTCGCCGTCGCCGAAGAACTCCTTGTTGATGCCCTCGGCGTTGAAGCCGGTCATCGGGCCCGCGGCCAGGCCGGCGGCGCGGACGCCGATGATGAAGTAGGCGGCCTGCAGGGCGCCGTTCAGGGTGGCGGAGGCCTCGCGGACCGAGCGCTCGGAGAAGAACACGTCCTTCGCCTGCGGGAAGTGCGGCAGCTGCGTCGGGAGCTCCTCGTGGAACTCGTTGTCGGCGGCGAGGATGGCGACCAGCGGCGCGGAGGCGGTCTTGGCCTGGTTGCCCTCGGCCATGTGCTGGACGAGGCGGGCGCGGCCCTCCTCGGAGCGGACCAGGACGATGCGCAGCGGCTGCTGGTTGAAGGCGGTCGGGCCGTACTTCACCAGGTCGTAGATGGCCTGGACCTGCTCGTCGCTGACCGGCTCGTCCGAGAAGGTGTTGGCGGTGCGGGCCTCACGGAAGAGCAGGTCCTGGGCGGCGGCGTCGAGTGCCAGGGTCATGGTCTGTGTCCTACCTCAAGCTGGAGACTGGGGTCCGGTCCGGCGGCTGGTGTGCCGCACGATCGGGTCCAACTTCGGTGAAACTTAAACCATTCCCGGGGGGCGTCGTGATGTGCGTCACAAACCGCCCGCGGCTCACTCCCCGGCGGGCTCCTCCGCGGCCAGCGCCGCGTCCAGCCGGGCCCGGGCGCCGTCCAGCCAGCGCTGGCAGACCTTGGCCAGCTCCTCGCCGCGCTCCCACAGCGCCAGCGACTCCTCCAGCGTCGTCCCGCCGGTCTCCAACTGCCGCACCACCTGCAGCAGTTCGTCCCGCGCCTGCTCGTAGCCGAGCGACTCCTGCGGACCTGCTCCCTGCTGACCCCGCTGATCTGCCATGCCGCCAGGGTAGGCGCTGTCCCCGACAAACCCGTTGCGCCCCGCCCCGCACCCCGCCCTACCCTGCGCTGCATGAGCACCCCACGCCCGGCCGTCCCCGCGGACGCGGAAGAACTGGTCGAACTCCGCACGCTGATGTTCGAAGCCATGCAGGGGGAGGCCCGCCCGGGCCCCTGGCAGCGCACCGCCGCCGACCTGCTGGTCCGGCAACTCGCCGAGCCGCAGCGCCGGTTGCAGGCCTACGTGGTCGACGACCCGGAGCGCCCCGGACGGCTGCTCAGCTGCGCCGTCGGCACCCTGGAGCAGCGGCTGCCCGCCCCCGGCCACCCCGAGGGCCTGTTCGGCTTCGTCTTCAACATCTGCACCCGCCCCGAGCAGCGCGGCCGCGGCCACGCCCGGGCCTGCACCGAGGCCCTGCTCGCCTGGTTCGACGCGAGCGGCGCCACCCGGGTCGACCTGCACGCCACCGAGGACGGCCAGGCGCTCTACCGCAGCCTCGGCTTCCAGGAGCACTCCACGCCGCTCTCCCGGCAGCGCCCGCCCGCCGGCTGACCCGCCGCCCCCGCCGCCCGCCGGACCGGGGCCGGCGCCCCCTGCGCCAGCGTGCGCCGCAGGTTCAGCCGGGCCCGGTACGTCAGGGTCTTCACCGCGCCCACCCGCAGCCCGATCCGGTCGGCGATCTCCACCGAGCTCAGCCCGTCCCAGTACCGCAGCCGCAGCACCGAGCGCTGCCGCTCGTTCAGCACCGACAGCGCCGCGCCCACCCGCTCCGCCTCGGCCGCGGCGATCACCGCCTCCTCCACCCGCACCCCGGAGTCGTGGTCGGCCACCGCGGCCACCGCCGACTCCCGGCGGGTGGAGCGCCGTTTCTCGTGGTCCAGCAGTACGTGGCGGGCGATGGTGAACACCCACGCGCCGAGGTCCGTGCCGGTCCAGTGGAAACCGCGGATTCCCGCCATCGCGCGGACGAAGGTGTCCTGGGCCAGGTCCTCGGCCAGCGGCCGGCTCCCGGTGCGGCGCAGCAGGAACGCCAGCACGGCACCGTGGTAGCACCGGTAGATGTCCGCCCAGGCATCGCGGTTCCCCGACTTGGCGGCCTCGATCAGCGCGGGCGTCACCACCGGTCTGCTCGACGGGGGGACGTCCATGCCAAACCTCCGGAAAATGCCGGAAAAGGGAAGGCCCGTCACACTATGACCCGGTCCGACCGGGGGCAAGCAGTTCACGGGAAAGCAACGTGAATTCCCGTCAATTCCCGTTCGCGGGGGGCTCGCGGACAATTCCGCGAGCCGGTACCGGATTGTCGACGGACGGTCAGTCCGCGTCCGGCTCCGCCCGCACCCCGAACGACCCGCCCGCCACCCGGGCCCGCAGCACCTCCCCGTCCGCGACCTGCGCCGGGTCGGTCAGCACCGTGCCGTCCGCCTTCTGCAGCACCGCGTACCCGCGCTCCAGGGTGGCCAGCGGCGACAGCGCCACCACCCGGGCCAGCGCGTGCCCCAGGTCGCTCTGCGCGAGGTCCAGCCGGTGCCCGAGCACCCGCCGGGCCCGCTCCACCAGCGCCTCCACCTCCGCGCCGCGGGCCGCCACCGCCTCGGTCGGCGCCGCCAGTGCCGGACGGCTGCGCACCGAGGCCAGCCCCGCCGACTCCCGCTCCACCCGGTGCAGCACGGCCCGCCGCGCCTGGTCCCGCAACTGCCGCACCCGGGCCAGCTCCTCGCCCACGTCCGGCACCACCCGCTTCGCCGCGTCGGTCGGGGTGGACGCCCGGAAGTCCGCGACGAAGTCCAGCAGCGGCCGGTCCGGCTCGTGCCCGATCGCGCTCACCACCGGCGTCCGGGCCGCCGCCACCGTCCGCACCAGCTCCTCGTCGGAGAACGGCAGCAGGTCCTCCACGCTGCCGCCGCCGCGGGCCACCACGATCACCTCGACCTCCGGCAGCGCGTCCAACTCCCGCACCGCCTCGCACACCTGGCCCACCGCCTGCGGTCCCTGCACCAGCACGTTGCGCACCTCGAAGCGGACGGCCGGCCAGCGCCGCCGGGCGTTCTCCAGCACGTCCCGCTCGGCCGCCGAGCCGCGGCCGGTCACCAGGCCCACGCAGCCCGGCAGGAACGGCAGCGGCTTCTTCCGGGCGTCCTCGAACAGCCCCTCGGCGAACAACCGCCGCTTCAGCTGCTCCAGTCGCGCCAGCAGTTCGCCCAACCCCACCAGCCGCAGCTCGGACGCCCGCAACGAGAGCGTCCCGCGCGCCGTGTACCACTCCGGCTTCGCCCGGACGATCACCCGGGCCCCCTCCTGCACGGCGTCCGCCACCTGCTCGAACACCTGCCGGAAGCAGGTCACCGTCAACGAGACGTCCCGGTCCGGGTCCCGCAGCGTGAGGAACACCATCCCGGCCCCCGGCCGCCGGTTCAACTGCGCGATCTGCCCCTCCACCCACACCTCGCCCAGCCGATCGACCCACCCCCCGATCAACGCCGACACCTTCCCCACCGGCAGGGGCGCTTCCGGACTGCTCGCATTGACCATCCCCCGAGGCTAACCGCTGCCCCGGACGCGCGGCCGAAACCCGCAGGCGCGAAACCGGGGGCGCGAAACCAGGGGCGCGAGGAACTGCGCGGCCGACCGAGCACCCACAGCCAGACCGCGACGCAGGATGATCACTTGCACTATCTCGCGACCTTGCTGACGTTCACCTCCCGCTTCGCGCAGTTCCCCGCGCCCCCGGTTGTGCAACCTCAGCTCGCGCAGCAGTTCTCCCCGCGCCCCTACCGGTGCCTTCCCCGCCCGTGCTGCGCGACGAGCACCACCAGCCCCACCCCCAGCCACACCGCCCCCACCACCTGCGCCGTGTGCGAGGCCTCCACCAGCACCGCCACCAGCACCGCCACCCCCAGCAGCGGCACCACCCCGTGCCGCAGCCAGTCCCGCGAGCCGCCGCGCACCACGTACCAGCCCACCACCGAGGCGTGCAGCAGCACGAACGCGGTGAGCGCGCCGACGTTGACCACCGAGGTCAGCTGGTCGAGCCCGTCGTCGCGGCGGGCCGCCCAGACCGCCGCGACCAGCGTGATCACGGCCGCGGTGAGCAGCGCCCGCCGGGGCACCCCCGTCCGCCCGTCGACCGCGCCGAGCGCCCGCGGCAGCCGCCGCTCCCGTCCCATCGCGAACACCAGCCGCCCGGCCGCGGCCTGCCCGGCCAGGGCCGCGAACGCCGCCCCGATCGCCTTGGACGCCGCGATCAGCACGTGCAGCCAGTGCCCGACCGAGGACTCCACGGTGTCGTAGAAGGCGGAGCCCTGCGCCTCGGGGTCGGCGGCCAACTGCTGCGGCGCGGTCGGCTCCAGCACCGCCGCCAGGTACGTCTGCACCACGAACAGCAGCCCGGCCAGGGCCAGGCACCACAGCACCGCCCGCGCCACCGCCGCCGACGCGCCGACGGCCTCCTCGACGAAGGAGGCGATCGCGTCGAAGCCCAGGTAGGAGAGCACCGCCACCGACACCGCGGACAGCACCGCCGGCAACGAGAACGCGCCGACTCCCCCGAACGGGGAGCCCCAGTCGCGCGCCGCCCCGTCCCGGGCCAGCACCACCACCGCGGCGACCACGAACACCGCCAGCGCCACGACCTCCATCGCCAGCACCGCGAACCCCACCACCGCGGCCGTCCGCACCCCGACCAGGTTCAGCGCCGTGGTGACCAGCACCGCCAGCACCGTCCACACCCAACGCGAGACGTCCGGCAGCAGCGAGTTCAGCGCGATCCCGGAGAACAGGTACGCCACCGCCGGGATCAGCAGGTAGTCCAGCATCGCCATCCACCCGGCGACGAACCCCGCCCCCTCGCCCAGCCCGGCCCGGGCGTACGCGAACACCGACCCGGCCCGCGGCACCGCCCGCACCATCTCCGCGTACGACAGCGCGGTGAACCCCATCGCCACCGTCGCCACCAGGTACACCGCGGCCACCGCGCCGTGGCTCTTCGCGTCCAGCACGCCGAACACGCCGACCGGCGCCATCGGGGCGATGAACAGCAGCCCGTACACCATCAGATCCCGCACCCCGAGGGTGCGCCGCAGCTCAGCGGTCCGTGCCTGTGTGCTCACCCTGGCCATTCCACCCGATCCGACCCGCCCGTCCCGGCCATGACCACGGCGACGCGCGTGGGGGCCCGCAGGACTCGCCCGTACGATGGAGCCATGTCGACCACCCCCCAGCGCCGTGTCCTGCTCGCCGCCCCCCGGGGTTACTGCGCGGGTGTCGACCGCGCCGTGATCGCCGTGGAGAAGGCCCTGGAGCAGTACGGGGCGCCGATCTACGTCCGCAAGCAGATCGTCCACAACAAGTACGTCGTGCAGACCCTGGAGAAGCGGGGCGCGATCTTCGTCGACGAGACGGAGGAGGTGCCCGAGGGCTCGATCGTGGTCTTCTCGGCGCACGGCGTCGCCCCGTCGGTGCACGACGAGGCCGAGGCGGGCAAGCTCGCCACCATCGACGCGACCTGTCCGCTGGTCACCAAGGTCCACAAGGAGGCCCGCCGGTTCGCCGACGAGGACTACGACATCCTGCTGATCGGCCACGAGGGCCACGAGGAGGTCGTCGGCACCATGGGCGAGGCCCCCGAGCGGATCCACCTGGTGGACGGCGCCGAGGACGTCGCCAACGTCAAGGTCCGCGACGAGTCCAAGCTGGTCTGGCTTTCCCAGACCACCCTCTCCGTGGACGAGACCATGGAGACCGTCGGCGCCCTCAAGCAGCGCTTCCCGCTGCTGGTCTCCCCGCCCAGCGACGACATCTGCTACGCCACCCAGAACCGCCAGGTCGCGGTGAAGCAGCTCGCCCCCGAGGCCGACCTGCTGATCGTGGTCGGCTCCAAGAACTCCTCCAACTCGGTCCGGCTGGTCGAGGTCGGCCTCGAGTACGGCGCCAAGGCCGCCCACCTGGTCGACTTCGCCGAGGAGATCGACCCGGCCTGGCTGGAGGGCGTCGGCACGGTCGGCCTGACCAGCGGCGCCTCCGTCCCGGAGATCCTGGTCGACGGCGTGCTCGAACTCCTCGCCGGGCACGGCTTCCAGGACGTGCAGATCGTCAAGACCGCCGAGGAGCACCTCACCTTCTCGCTCCCCAAGGAGCTCCGCCGCGACCTGCGCGCCGAAGCCGCCGGCAAGGTCTGACCCGCCCCCGTTCCGCCCGACGCCCGGCCCCGCTCCACGGGGCCGGGCGTCGCCCGTGCGGGCGGCCGCCCTCCGGGAACGGGCTGCGCCCGGCCCCGTACCCCCGTACGTTGGTGCGAGGGCCGGCGGGCAGCGGACGCCCCCGGCGGGTACGGGAGGCGACGGCAGTGACGACGGTCTTCGGCGTGGACATCGGCGGCTCGGGCATCAAGGGCGCACCGGTCGACCTGGACAAGGGCGCGCTCGCCCAGGAGCGCCACAAGGTGCTCACCCCGCACCCCTCCGGACCGGAGGAGGTGATCGGGGCGGTCTGCGAGGTCGTCCGGCACTTCGACCACCGGGGGCCGGTCGGCCTGACCTTCCCCGGCGTGGTCGTCGACGGGCGCACCATGACCGCCGCCAACGTCGACAAGGGCTGGATCGGCCTGGACGCCGCCACCCGCTTCAGCGAGGCCCTCGGCCTGCCCGCCACCGTGGTCAACGACGCCGACGCGGCCGGCATCGCCGAGGTCACCTACGGCGCCGGACGCGGCCGGGGCGGCGTCGTCCTGCTGCTCACCTTCGGCACCGGCATCGGCAGCGCCCTGTTCTCCGACGGCGTGCTCGTCCCCAACACCGAACTCGGCCACCTCGAACTGCGCGGCAAGGATGCCGAACGGCGGGCCTCCTCCGCCGCCAAGGAGCGCCACGACCTCAGCTGGTCCGAGTGGGCCGGGCGGGTCGACGAGTACCTCGACCTGGTCGAGATGCTGTTCTCCCCGCAGCTGATCGTCATCGGCGGCGGCGTCAGCCGCAAGCACGAGAAGTTCCTGCCCCTGCTCAAGGACCGCCGCGCCGAGGTCGCCCCCGCCGAGCTGCGCAACGACGCGGGCATCGTCGGCGCGGCCATGGCGGCCACCCTGCAACCCACCGTGCCCGCCGCCGAACCCCCGGTCGGCCACTGACCCCCGCGGGCCCCCGGGCCCGGCGACCTACCTGGCCCGGCGACGGCGGCGCTGGGCCAGGTAACGCGCGGTGACGATCGCGGCGGCCAGGGCGGTGCCGGCGAACAGCCAGCCCGCCCGCAGCGCCAGGCCGCCGGCCAGCGCGACCACCTGGCCGGTGACGCCCTGCGCGGGGCCCGGCTGCAGCAGCACCAGCGCCGCCGCGAAGGCGATCGGCCCGCAGATCGGCGCCGACGCCAGGTCCGAGTACCGCACCCGCACGGCCAGCTGGAAGCACACCACCAGATAGCCGAGCCCGAACAGCACCCCGAGCCCGCCGAACAGCAACCGGTCCACCGCGGCGCACACCAGCGTCCCCGCCACCGCCACGACCCCGGTGCCCACCGCCGTCAGCCGGGCCGGGCGCCCGCTCCCGCCGCGCCGCTGCCGCGCCGCCAGCAGCCGCTGCACCGCGCGCTTCACCGCGGGAGGGCCGGTCCGGGCGCCGGACGCCGACCGCAGCCGCGACTCGGGGGGCCCGCTCTGCCCCGGGACGGCGGCCTCGCCGGCGCCGCGTCCGGGCGGTCGCCTTTTCGGCCCTGGCGGTTGGGTACGGATGCTCTGCTCCACCCGACCAACGTACGGTCCGATCATCGACACCGTGTGTAATGGCCCCCGAGCAATTGTCCGTGTCCGGCCGGTGCGCGCCCCCACCGCGCTTCGTCCGTCCCCCGCGCGCCCCGTAGACTGGGGGATCGGCCCGCACCGGGCCACCTCGACGCCCTCCAAGCCCCGGGACACCACTCTCCATGTCGCTCACGATCGGAATCGTCGGCCTGCCGAACGTCGGCAAGTCGACCCTGTTCAACGCCCTGACCAAGAACGACGTGCTGGCGGCCAACTACCCGTTCGCCACCATCGAGCCGAACGTCGGCGTCGTCGGCGTCCCGGACCCGCGGCTGGGCAAGCTCGCCGAGATCTTCGGCTCGCAGCGCATCCTCCCGGCCACCGTCGACTTCGTCGACATCGCGGGCATCGTCCGCGGCGCCAGCGAGGGCGAGGGCCTGGGCAACAAGTTCCTCGCCAACATCCGCGAGGCCAACGCGATCTGCCAGGTCGTCCGGGCCTTCACCGACCCCGACGTGGTGCACGTGGACGGCAAGGTCTCGCCCAAGGACGACATCGAGACCATCCACACCGAGCTGATCCTCGCCGACCTGCAGACCATCGAGAAGGCGCTGCCCCGGCTCCAGAAGGAAGCCCGGCTCAAGAAGGACACCGCCCCCGTCCTCGCCGCCGCCGAGGCCGCCCAGGCCGTCCTGGAGACCGGCAAGACCCTCTTCGAGGCCGGTTTCGACACCACCGCCATCCGCGACCTGCACCTGATGACCGCGAAGCCGTTCCTCTACGTCTTCAACGTCGACGAGGACGCCCTCTCCGACGAGGACTTCAAGGACGCCCAGCGGGCCCTGGTCGCCCCCGCCGAGGCCATCTTCCTCAACGCCAAGATCGAGTCCGAGCTGATCGAGCTCGACGACGACGAGGCCCTCGAACTCCTCCAGTCCATGGGCCAGGACGAGCCCGGCCTCGCCACCCTCGCCCGGGTCGGCTTCGCCACCCTCGGCCTGCAGACCTACCTCACCGCAGGCCCCAAGGAGACCCGCGCCTGGACGATCAGGCAGGGCGCCACCGCCCCCGAAGCCGCCGGAGTCATCCACACCGACTTCCAGAAGGGCTTCATCAAGGCCGAGGTCACCTCCTTCGACGACCTCGTCGCCGCCGGCTCCCTCGCCGAGGCCCGCGCCAAGGGCAAGGCCCGCATCGAGGGCAAGGACTACGTCATGCAGGACGGCGACGTCGTGGAGTTCCGCTTCAACGTGTGATCGTTTGATTGCTTCGAGATAGATCGATCTGTCGAACGCGCAGGTCGGACGGGGCCCGCCTCCTTTGAGGTGGGCCCCGATCTCTTTTCCGTGCCGACTTGGTGCTGACTTCTTCGTCCCGTTGCATCCTCGTGAGTGGTACGTTATGTGGTACCACTTGCGGAGGGAGTTCAGTCCATGTCGATCACTGCCAGCGAGGCGCGCAAGGCTCTCTTCCCGTTGATCAAGAAGGTCAATGACGATCACGAGGCCATTGAGATCGTCTCCAAGCACGGAAATGCCGTACTCGTGTCGGCCGAGGACTATGCCGCCTTGCGTGAGGGCTCCTACCTGTTGCGCTCGCCGGTGAATGCCCGCCGCCTGCTCAAGGCGTACGAGAACGCCCTTGGCGGCACAGGGCTTTCCGAGCGGGAGCTCATCGACCCTGATGCGGCGGATGGCGAGAAGGGTGCCGCGTGAGGCTCGTCTTCGAGGAGACCGGCTGGGAGGACTACACCTCCTGGCTCAAGAGCGACCGCAAGATGCTCGCCCGGATCAACAAGCTCATCGAGGACGTGTTGCGCGACCCGTTCACTGGCATCGGCAAGCCCGAGCCGCTGAAGTACCACTTGCCCGGGGCCTGGTCGCGACGGATCGATGACGAGCACCGCCTCGTCTACTTGGTGACGGACCGGGAGATCATCGTTCTCGCCGCCCGCTACCACTACTGATGGCTGGCTGCGAGTTCGAGTCACCGTGCTGATGACGTGCTGACTTGGGCCGTCAGGATCGACGTTTTCGCAGGCCACAGCGTTGTGGTGGAAGTTCCGCTTCAACGTTTGGTCATGTGCGTGCTGCGCGTGAGCAACTGTGCCAAACGTGCAGGTCAGAAGGGGTCGGGCTCCGTTGAGTCCGCCCCCTTCGTCGTCACCGTGCTGGATGGGTGACGCTCCGCTTCAACCTCTGACCGGTCCGCGCGGAGGCCCCCTCCCGGGAGGGCGGCCTCCGGCGTGTCCGGGCCCGGAAAAGCCTTGGTGCCGGGTGCGGCGGGCCGGTGAGGATGGATGGCATGGAGACCGACTTCCTCGCCATCGGCGAGCTCACCGCCACCCCGTCCGTCGCCGTGGTCGTCGACGTGATGCGGGCCTTCACCACCGCCGCCTGGGCCTTCGCGCAGGGGGCCGAGCGGATCGTGCTGGCCGAATCGCTCGACACGGCACTGGAGTTGAAGGCACGTCACCCCGAGTGGCTCGCCCTCAAGGACGGGGCGCCCGCGCCCGGCTTCGACGCCGTCAACTCGCCGGGCCGGATCCGCGGCACCGACCTCGAGGGGCGCACCGTCGTGCAGAAGACCACCGCCGGGACGGTCGGCGCGCTCGCGGTGCAGGGGGCCGACCTGGTGCTGTGCGCGAGCTTCGTGGTCGCCGGGGCCACCGCCCGCGCCCTACGGGGACGCCCGGAGGTGACCTTCGTCGTCACCGGCGAGGACGGCCGCGCCGAGGAGGACCTCGCCTGCGCCCAGTACATCGCCCACCGCGCCACCGGCCCCGCCCCGGACCCCGCCCCCTACCTCCGGCGCGCCGCCGACTCCACCGCCGCCGCGGAACTGCTCCAGCACGTCCGCCAGGGCGTCCACGAGGACGACGTGCGGCTCTGCCTGGAGCTGGACCGCTTCCCCTTCGCGATGTCCGCCGCCCCGGAGGACGGGCTCACGGTGCTGCGCCCGTACGGGGAACGAGCCGGTCGAGGTCGACTGTGACCGCGAACGGCGCGGAGCGGGTGAGCGTCTCCCGGAAGATGCCGACCGGAACGTAGCTGCGGGTGGGGGTGTCGAGTTCGTAGACGTGGGCCACGGCGGCCCCGGACTCGTCCTCGATCAGCCAGTAATGGGGGATGCCCGCCTCGGCGTACTTGCGGAGCTTCACCGTGCGGTCACGGTGGGCGGACTCGGGCGAGACCACCTCGGCGACGAGCAGGACGTTCGCGGGGTCGTGCCAGGTGCGGTCCGGGTCGAACGGCACGGTGACGAGCAGCAGATCGGGCTCGGGACGGGTGCGGGAGTCCAGCCGGACGGTCATTTCGCGCTCGACCTCGATGCCGACGGGGGTCTGGGCGGCGAGGGCGTTGGTGAGAGCGGTGACGACGCGGCTGTGCCACGACCGCTGCGGGAACATCGTGAAGACGAGCGCTCCGTCGATCAGTTCCGTGTGCCGCGGCGCCTCGGGCAGGCGGTCGAGATCCTCCGCGAACCAGCCTTCCGCGCGGGGCGGGCGCATCCAGTCGGGCAGTGAGGTCATGCCTTCAGGGTATCCGGTAGACACTGTCTACTCGCTGCTGGTAGACAGTGCCCATGAGCAGCGAGGAACAGACCCCCCTGCGGGAGCGCCTGGTGGACGCCGGGGTGGAGTTGGTGCTGGCGGAGGGCTCGGGAGCGGTCGGGCTGCGGGAGATCGCGCGGCGGGCCGGGGTGTCGCACGGGGCGCCCCGGCGCTACTTCGCGACCCACCGGGAGCTGCTGTCGGCCGTGGCGCGCCGCGGGTTCGAGGAGCTGGCGGGGCGGTTCGCGGCGGTGCGGGAGGCGCAGCCGCGGGAGCGGCTGGCCGGGCTCGCCCGGGCGTACCTGGCGTACGCCGTCGAGCGGCGCGGGATGTACGAGTTGATGTTCCGGCACGA
This sequence comes from Kitasatospora sp. NPDC001540, assembly GCF_042894345.1. Classification (NCBI taxonomy): domain Bacteria; kingdom Bacillati; phylum Actinomycetota; class Actinomycetes; order Kitasatosporales; family Streptomycetaceae; genus Kitasatospora; species Kitasatospora sp. NPDC001540. The sequence goes on along the minus strand of NZ_JBIAVO010000033.1, from coordinate 3,787 downwards.
CCTGCTGAGCAGCGGCGACGGGCCGGCGGCCGGGCCGCGGCTGCGGGAGGCGACGGTGCCGCTGTTCGGGGAGCTGGCGCGGCTGGTCGGGCAATGCACGGGGGACGCGGAGCGGGCGCCGGTGGTGACCGCCGCGCTGTGGGCGAACCTGCACGGGCTGGCCCAGTTGCAGGGCTGGGGCAGCACGGGGCTGATGCTGGGGGAGGGGCGCGAGGAGGAGTTGCTGGAGGCGGTGCTGACCGCGCACCTCGGGGCGGCGGCGTGAGCCGCGGCGCGAGCCGCCTCGCGCTGCCGGTGAGCGCAGGGGCGGCCGTCCTGGTGGCCCTGGACGGGACGGTGCTGCTGATGGCGCAGCCCGACATGCGGCGCGAACTCGACGCCACCGCAGCGCAGTCGCAGTGGACGAGCACCGGCTACCTGGTGGCCGTCGCGGCCCTGCTGGTGCTCGCGGGGCGGCTCGGCGACCGGTACGGCCACCGCCGGACGCTGCTGGCGGGCGTGCTGGGCTTCGGCGCGGCCTCGGCGGGCGTCGCGCTCGCGCCGACCGTCGGCTGGGTGGTCGGACTGCGGGTCGCGCAGGGCGTGTTCGGTGCGCTGCTGCAGCCGGGCACGCTGGCGCTGCTGCGGCTGTGCTGCCCGCCGGAGCGGCTGGGTCGCGCGATCGCCGTCCGGACGGGGGCGATCGCGGTGGCGGCGGGCGCGGGCCCGCTGCTCGGCGGGGTGCTGGTGGACGGGTTCGGCTGGCGCGCGGTGTTCTGGATCAACGTCCCGGTCGCCGCCCTGCTCGCCGCCATGACACTCGCCCTGCGCCCCGCCCCGGCCGAACCGCAGGGGACGGCCGAACCGCAGGGCCCGGCCGAGCGGCGGTTCGGCCTCGCGGCCGCGGCCCTGCTCGCGGCGGCGCTGGCGGTCTCGGTGCACGCGCTGTCCCGCGTCCCGGAGCGCGGCTGGGGCGGGTCGTCCGCCGAACTCGCGCTTTCCGCGGCCCTGTTGGGCGCCCTGGTGGGGCACGAGCGGCGGGCCGCGCACCCGGTGGTGCCGCGTCCGGTGGCCCGCTCGCGCCCGGTGGCGGCCTCCCTGTTCCTGCTGCTGACCGCTTCGGCGGGGCTGTTCGGCACCCTGTTCAGCACCACCTTCCGTCTCCAGGACGCCCTGCACGTCGGCCCGTCGCAGACGGCGCTGCGGATGCTCCCGCTGACCGCGCTGATGGTGCTGGGCGCCCCGGCGGCGGAGCGGGCCCTGCGGGCGCGGGGGCCCCGCCGGACGGCGCTGGCGGGGGTGGCGCTGCTGGTGACGGGCATCGCGGGGCTGGCCGGTCCGGGCGGCGGGGGCGCGTCGGTGGCGGCCACCGCGGTGGCGTCGGCGCTGCTGGGCGCGGGGTTCGCGGCGGTGATGGTGACGGCGACCGGCACCGTGGTCGGCGACGCCCCGGCGGGGTACGCGGGGGTGGTCGGCGGCCTGAAGCAGACCGCGATGAACATCGGCCCGACCCTGGGCATCGCGGTCGCCGCCGGCACCGGCACCGGAGCGCACGGCACCCTGCCCGCCCTGGCGCTGCTCGCCGCCCTCGGCCTGCTGCCCGCCGCCGCCCTCCCGGGCGGTCGGCACCTCGGCGGGCCCGCCGCCACCGGCGCGTGACGCCCGGCGCCGCGCAGCCCTCGCTGCGGGGCGCCGGGCACCAACCGGGGCTCGGCTCAGGGCAGTTCGACGACCAGGGTGCCGTCCGCGGCGGGGCTGACGAAGACGCCGGACAGGTCGTCCACGTGGTGGTCGGGCCGGTGGGCGGCGGCGCGCGGGCCGATGCCGAGCACCGGCATGCCGGCCGCCCGGGCGGCGGCGATGCCCGCCTCGGAGTCCTCCAGCACCAGGCACTCGGCGGGGGCGACGCCCAGTTCGGCAGCTGCCTTGAGGAAGCCCTCCGGGTCGGGCTTGCTGGCGCCGACGTGCTCGGCGGTGATCATCAGCGGCGGCAGCGGGACGGCGGCGGCGGCCATCCGGACCCGGGCGAGCCGGTCGTCGGCGGAGGTCACCAGGGCGTGCGGCAGACCGGCCAGCGAGGCCACCAGCCGTGCGGCGCCCGGGACTTCGACCACGCCCTCGGTGTCGGAGGACTCCTCCTCGAGCATCACCGCGTTCTCGGCGAGGTTCTGCTCCACCGGGCGGTCGGGCAGCAGCAGGCCCATGGTGAGGTGGCCCTGCCGCCCGTGCACGACCCGCATCACCTCGTCGCCGTCCAGGCCGTTGCGCCCGGCCCAGCGGCGCCAGCAGCGTTCGACCACGGCGTCGGAGTTGACCAGGGTGCCGTCCATGTCGAGCAGGACGGCTCGGACCGGCGGGGTGAGGACGGGCATCGGGGCTCCTCGGGAGGCCTCGTACGGGTGTTTGTTTCTCAATCGTACAAAAACGCCCGCGGCCGCCCTCAGCCCACCAGGTGCGCGTTCACCGCCCGGGCCTCGGCGGCGAGCTCCGGCAGCTCGACCACCTCGGTGCCCGCGGCGGTCAGCAGGGCCGTGCCCTGGCAGGCCTCGACGAACAGCGCGGGCTCCCGCCAGGCCACCACCACCCGCGGCACCCGGGCCGCGACGATCAGTTCCGCGCAGGGGCGCGGCCGGGAGGCGCGCTGGCCGCAGGGCTCCAGGGTCGAGTAGACGGTGGCGGTGCGCAGCCGCGGGTCGCCGTCCGGGAGCTTGCCGAGCGCGGCCTCCTCGGCGTGGTTCACGGCGTCCACCTCGCGGCTGTACCCCTCGGCGAGCACCTCGCCGTCCGCGCCGACGACCACCGCGCCGACCGAGAAGGCGGTCGCGGAGGGCGGGCAGCGCTTCGACAGCTCGATCGCGCGGCGCATCCAGCGCAGGTCGCGCTCGCGGTCACTGTCACCGGTGCTCATCGGGGGACTCCTTCGGGGCGTACCGCAGCAGGACGACGTCCCCCACCGTACGGGCTCCGAGCAGCCGCATCCGCCGGGTCGGGCCGCCGGGGTAGGCGGCGGGGGAGAGGAAGCGCGGGGCGTCGGCCTGGCCGACCAGCAGCGGGGCGACGGCCACCTGCAGCTCGTCGGCGAGGCCCTCGGCGAGGAAACGGGTGTGCACGGCGCCGCCGCCCTCGACCATCAGCTGGCGCACCCCGCGCGCGCCCAGGTCGTCCAGCACCGCGCCCGGCGACACCTCCGGACCCAGGCCGACCACCTCGGTGCCGGGCGCCCCGGCCAGCGCGGCGCGCAGCGCGGGCGCGACGGCGTCGGTGGTGTAGACGAGCTTGGCGCCGCCGGTGTGCCAGAACCGCAGCCCCGGGTCGAGCCGCCCGCTCGCGCTCAGGGTGACCTTCAGCGGGTACGGGGGTCGCCCGGCGGCGACCCGTTCGGCGCGCCGGGCGGCCGAATTGACCAGCAGCCGGGGATTGTCGGCGCGCAGCGTCCCGCCGCCGACCAGGATCGCGTCGCTGTCGGCGCGCAGCGCGTCGACCCGGTCGAAGTCCTCGGCGTTGGAGAGCAGCAGCCGCTCGGACGAGGCGTCGTCGAGGTGGCCGTCGAGCGACACCGCGGCGCTCAGCAGGACGTGGGGGCGGGGCACGGCGGGACTCCACGGGGTCGGCGGACGGCGGGGCTCCACCGTACGCCCGCGCCGCCCGGCGCCCGCCGCCGCTCAGGACGGCCGGGGCGGCACCGGCAGCGGCAGGGCGGGCAGTCCGTTGATGCTGACGCCGACGTTCTCCTTGCCCTCGCAGTACTCGCTGAACCGGTCCTCGCCCTTGCGGTCGAAGTAGTCGGCGAGCAGCGTCCGGTCGGCCC
>NZ_JBIAVO010000032.1:0-91525 GCF_042894345.1 Kitasatospora sp. NPDC001540 | reverse complement strand
CGCCCCCCCGGGGCGCCGGGCCCCCCCCCCGCCCCCGCACTGCGGGTATTTTTGGGTTATTCCCCGGGGGGGGGGGGGGGGGGGGTGCCCCCCCCCCCCCCCCCCGCAGCCGGTTCCGAGGCGGCACACTGACCGCCATGACCGGCATCCTCCCCGGCCCGGCCGCAGCCGCCGCCACCCCGGCGGGAGCGACCGAGCCCCCACTCGTCGACCGCGCCCACCTGCTCGCCGAGATCCGCGCCGCCCTCGCCGCCACCGGCGGCGTGCTGCTGCACGGACCGGCCGGCATCGGCAAGACCGCGCTGCTCGACGCACTCGCCCGGGACGCCGGACCGGCAGGCTGGGCCGTCCTGCGCAGCAGCCCCACCGCCGCCGAGGCGGACCTGCCGCACCTCGCCCTGATCGACCTCCTCGGCGAGGCCCTCCCCGGCCTCGCCGAGGACCTGCCCGACCACCTGCGCCACGCCCTGGAGTGCGCCCTGCTCCACCGCGCACCCCAACCCGGCGCCCCCACCGACCCGTTGGCCGTCCGGGTCGCCGTCCTCGAAGCGCTGCGCCGACTCGCCCAGCGCGGCCCGGTGCTCGTCCTGCTCGACGACACCCAGTGGCTCGACGAGGCCAGCCGCCAGGTCATCGCCTTCGCCGCCCGCCGCCTGACCGACCGCCACGTCCGCTTCGCCGTCACCGAACGCACCGAACACGCCGACGCCGCACCCGAGATGGGCGCCCTCTGCCCGCCCGCCGCCCGCGAGATCGCCGTCGGCCCGCTCAGCGAACGCGGCACCGGCGCGCTGCTGCGCGAACGCCTCGACCTGCGGCTGAGCGGCCTCACCCTCACCCGCGTGCACACCGTCAGCGGCGGAAACCCGTACTACGTCCTGGAGTTGGGCCGCTCCCTGGCCACCGGGGGCAGCGAGAGCGCGCTCGCCGCCGACCCCGACCGGCCACTCGACGTCCCGCACCGGCTGCGCGCCCTGGTCTCCGCCCGGCTCGGCGAACTCCCGGACGCCGCACGGCAGTCGCTCACCGTCCTGGCCGCCGCCCGGCCCGGCACCGCGCTGCCCGCCACCGTCACCGAACCGCTCGCCGCCGCCCGCCGCCACGGCATCGTCCAGCAGACCCCGAGCGGCGCACCGCAGTTCAGCCACCCCCTGGTCGCCGAAGTCGTCCTCGCCGACGCCACCCCCGCCGCCCTGCGCGCCGCCCACCGGCTGCTCGCCGAACTCACCGCCGACCCCGTCGAACAGGTCCGCCACCAGGCCCTCGCCGCCGACGCCCCCGACCCCCGCCTCGCCTCCCGGCTCGGCCGCGCCGCCGACACCGCCCTCACCCGCGGCGCCCCCGGCACCGCCGCCGAACTGCTCCGCCTCGCCGCCGACCACACCCCCGACCCGGACGCCGCCGGACGCCGCCTGCTCGCCGCCGCCCGCAACGCCGCCGCCGCGGGCCTGCCCGACCTCGCCCGCGCCTGCGGCGAACGCCTCGCCGACGCCCCCGCCGCCGACGTCCGGGTCCACGCCCGGCTGCTGCTCGCCCGCCTGCTCGGCCCCGACCACCCCGGCGCCGAACCCCTGCTCACCGCCGCCGCCGAGGACACCGGCGGCCACCCCGGCCTCACCGCCGCCGTCCACCAGGAACGCGCCGTCCGCGCCCTGCACCGCGGCGACCGGGCCGAAGGGCTCGCCGAACTCGCCATCGCCGAGAAGCACGCCGACCAGGCCGACGACCCCGACCTGCTCGTCGAACTCCTCGCCCAGCGCGCCCCGTTGACCCTGCTCACCGACCCCGCCCGCGGCCTCGCCCAACTCGAACGCGGCTGCCGCCTCGCCGCCGGACGGCCCCCCACCGCCGCCGCCGTGTTCTGCCGCGAAGGACTCGCCGTCGCCGCCCTGCGCAGCGGCGACCTGCCCCGCGCCGTCGCCGAGGTCGAGACCCTGCGCGCCGAGGTCGAGGCCTCCGGCCGCACCGAGGACCTCGCCAACGTCCTCTACATCTCCGCCTCCGTCTACGAACGCGCCGGCCGCTGCACCGAGGCGTACGCCGCCGGACGCGCCGCCCACGACCTGCGCGAACGCATCGAACCCAGCCCCGGCCCGGCCCGCGTCCTGGGCGGCGCCGCCGAACTCAACGGCGGCACCGCCGAGCGCGCCGCCCAGCTCCTCGACTCCGCGATCCGCGCCGCCGAGGACGACCACGACCGCGAATGGCTCGCCTACGCCCACGGCCTGCGCGGCCGCGCCGAACTCCTGCGGGGCAACCACCCGGCCGCCGCCGAACACCTGGGCCAGTGCCAACTCCTGCTGCGCCGCATGGAGTTCACCGACCCCGCGTTCTTCCTGGTGGACGCCGACCTGGCCGAGGCGCTCGCCCTCTCCGGCCGCCCCGACGAGGCCGCCGCCACCCTCGCCGACGCCCGCGAGCGCGCCACCCGCCTCGGCCGCGACGTCCTCACCCTCGGCCTGCACCGCGCCGAGGCCCACCTCACCGCCACCACCGACCCCCGCCGCGCCGCCGACACCCTGCGCGCCCTCCTCCCCGACAGCCACCCCTACCCGCTCGAACTGGCCCGCGCCCACCTCGCCCTCGGCACCCTCGAACGCCGCGCCCGCCGCCGCGCCGCCGCCCGCACCGCCCTCCAGGAGGCCCACAGCCGCTACGCCGCCGCGGGCTGCCTCCCCTGGCAGCAGCACGCCGCCGCCGCGCTCGCGGCCCTCGACGCCCTCGAAGCCGAGCCCACCCCCATGCAGCAGCAGATCCTCGCCCTGATCCGCTCCGGCGCCACCAACCGCGAGATCGCCGCCCGCCTGCACCTCTCGGTCAAGGCCGTCGAGGCCAACCTCACCCGCCTCTACCGCCAGTACGGCGTCCGCGGCCGGGCCGAACTGGCCCGTCAGCGGGACTGACGGCGGCGCGCGCCCGCCCTACTCGTTCGGGTCCCACTCCGCGAGCCGGTCCATCGGCGCGGTGTCGCCGGTGATCTCCAGGCGGTCGAACGGCAGGCGCGCGTAGAAGTAGAGCACCAGGTCGCTCGCCGGGCCGCGCACCACCAGGTCGCCCGGCTGCGCGTCGGCGGCGAGGCCGTCGCAGCGGACGCCGCGGGCGTCGAGGGTCAGCCGCCAGGAGCCGCCCTCGGCCGCGTGCAGGTCGATGGTCGCGGGCTCGAACGGCCAGGGGACGGTCGTCGCCGAGACGGTGGTCAGGAACGCGTCGACGCCCTCGACCGCGATGTCCGTCGGCAGCGGCTGCGCGGCCCCCAGGGCGAGCTGGACGTCGTAGGTGTGGACGGCGAGCTCCTGCACCTGGTGCCGGGCCACCGCCCCGCTGGTCTCCGGCGCCTGCGAGCGGCCCCACCACGTCCAGCAGCCGCGGTCCGGCCCGGCCTCGCGCAGCGCGTCCAGCATCAGGGCGGTCGACCCGGCGAGCCAGGCGTCCAGCTCCGCGCGGTCGCGGGGCGCGGTCGGGGCGCCCTTCGGGTCCGTCCGCGCCGGGGGCTCGGCGCCCGGGCCCGCCGCGACGACCGCGGCCTGCCGGCGGCGGCCGTCGCCGAGGTGCTGCGCCAGCTCGCGCAGCGTCCAGTCGGGGCAGCTCGGCACCCGGACGTCGAGGTCGGGGGCGGAGGCGATCGCGGCCCGGAACGCGGTCGAGCGCTCCTCGATCAGCCGCAGGACCTCGGGGAACTCCACAGTGGTGTGCACCCCGGTGGTCTACCACGGCACCCCGGCGGTCGGACAGCGAATTTGTCGGACGACCGCACCGCCGGGCGCGTCAACCCGCAGTCACATCAGCGGTCACACCCGGGGCGCACCCGCGGTCACACCCGTTCGAGCGGGCGGTGCGGCTCGGGCGGCAGCGTGACGGTGATGCCGTCCCCGGGGCGGATCTCGCCGCCGGAGCGGACCACGCCCATGATCCCGGCCCTGCGGACCACCGCCCCGCTGTCGTCCCGCCCCACCACCTGCTTGAGCAGTCCGGGCCGGAAGCCGTCGATCTGCGCGCACGGGTTGCGCAGCCCGGTCACCTCGACCACCGCCTCGTCCCCGAGGTGCAGCAGCGTCCCGACCGGCAGCCCCAGCAGGTCCACTCCGCGGGTGGTGACGTTCTCGCCCAACTGCCCGGGCGCGACGGTGAATCCGGCCTGCGCCAGCTCCTCGAACAGCTCGGCGTGCATCAGGTGCACCTGCCGCAGGTTCGGCTGCGTCGGGTCCTGCGCGACCCGGGAGCGGTGCTTCACCGTCACCCCGGCGTGCACGTCCCCCTCGACCCCGAGGCCTTCCAGCAGCCGGATCCCCTCCCGGTTCGGCTTCGTGAAGGAGTACTCCCCGTTGCTGCTGACCGCCACCACGCTCCCGGTCACCCGGACCACCTCTCGTCGTACCGATGCGTACCGATGTTCCGTGCACCCACCCTACGCGCGGCCCCTACCGCCTCACGGGGCGGGGAGCAGCCTGCTGCCCGGGGGCAGCGAGTCGGTGCGCCCGGCCTCGCGCAGGTAGGCGAGCAGCGCGCCGCGGAAGGCGTCCGCGGCGCGGGTGAGCGGCAGGTCGCGGCCGTGGGCGAGGGCGATGGTGCGGCCGAGGCCGGGCGGCGCGAAGGGGGTGCTGGGCAGGGCGGCGCTGGCGGCGACCATGCCGGGGACGACCGCGGGGCCCAGCCCGGCCCGGACGGCGGCCAGCACGGCGTCCATCTCACCGCCCTCGACGGCGTACGAGGGCTCGAACCCGGCCGCCCGGCAGGCGGCCAGGGTGGTCTCGCGGACGTCGTAGCCCTCGCGGAACATCACCAGGTCGCGGCCGCGCAGGTCGGCGATCCGGGCCCGGCGGCGGGGGAGCGGCGCGGCGGAGACCAGCACCAGCTCCTCGTGCAGCAGCGGGGTGACGGCCAGCGGGGCGGGCGCGGCGGAGCCGGGGGTGATCACCAGGGCGAGGTCCAGCTCCCCGGCCTCCAGGTCGCGGACCAGGTCGCGCGAGCCGCCCTCGGTCAGCCGCAGGTCCACGCCGGGGTGCCGGGCCCGGTACGCGCGCAGCACCTGCGGGACCAGGCTGGCGCACAGCGAGGGCGGCGCGCCGAAGCGGACCCGGCCGCGGCGCAGCTGCACCGTCTCGGCGACGGCCCGCCGGGCGCTGTCGGCGTCGGCCAGGATCCGGCGGGCCAGCGGCAGCAGCGCCTCGCCCGCGTCGGTCAGGGTCGTCCCGGAGCGCGAGCGGTGGAACAGCTCGGCGCCCAACTCCCGTTCCAGGGAGCGGATCTGCTGGGAGAGCGAGGGCTGCGAGACGTGGCTGAGCTCGGCGGCCCGGGTGAAGTGCCGGGCGTCGGCGACCGCGACGAAGTAGGCGAGCTGCTGCAACTGCACACCAGCCATCATAGGCGGGGCCTATCGTGACCAGCGTTTCCATGTCTTGGACACCCCCGACGCGCCCGGCCTACGGTCATGGTCATGGCTTCTGCTACCCGGACGAACCGGACGACCCGGACCCCTGCCACCGGCCGGCACCCGTCCTCCCTGGCGTCGCTGTGGCGCAGCTCCGTCGGCAAGAAGGCGGTGATGGCGGTCAGCGGCCTGGTGATGCTGGCCTACCTGGTCGCCCACATGCTGGGCAACCTCAAGGTGTTCTTCGGCCCGGACGACATCAACGGCTACGCGCACTGGCTGCGCACCATCGGCGAGCCCTTCCTGCACCACGGCTGGTTCCTCTGGCTGGCCCGGCTGGTCCTGCTCGCGGCCGTGCTCGCCCACGGCACCGCCGCCTACCAGCTCTCCCGCCGCGACCTGAGGGCCCGCCCGGTGCAGTACGCGCACCGGCGGCAGCGGGCCACGTACGCGACCCGGACGATGCGCTGGGGCGGGGTGATCCTCGGCCTGTTCGTGGTGTGGCACATCCTCGACCTGACCACCCTCACGGTGAACCCGGCCGCCGAGGAGGGCCACCCGTACCAGAACGTCGTGGCCTCCTTCTCGACCTGGTACTCGGGCGCGATCTACTGCCTGGCGATGCTGGCGCTGGGCCTGCACGTGCGGCACGGGTTCTGGAGCGCCGCGCAGACCCTGGGCGTCAACAACCCGCGCCGCGACCGGGCGTTGAAGCTCGCGGCGAACGCGCTGGCGCTGCTGCTGACCGCCGGGTTCCTGTCGGTGCCGGTCGCCGTGATGGCCGGCCTGGTCCGATGAACCCCCAACACCCCACCGGGAGCACGGCAATGAGCTACCTCGACTACACCCTCGGCGAACCGGTCGTCGACACCGCCGCCCCGGCCGGGCCGATCGAACAGCGGTGGGAGCGGCGGCGGTTCGAGGCCAAGCTGGTCAACCCGGCCAACCGCCGCAAGCACACCGTGATCGTGGTCGGCACCGGCCTGGCGGGCGGCGCGGCGGGCGCGACGCTGGCCGAACAGGGCTACCACGTCGTCCAGTTCTGCTTCCAGGACTCCCCGCGGCGGGCCCACTCGATCGCCGCGCAGGGCGGCATCAACGCGGCCAAGAACTACCGCAACGACGGCGACTCGGTGCGCCGGCTGTTCTACGACACCGTCAAGGGCGGCGACTTCCGGGCCCGCGAGTCCAACGTGCACCGCCTGGCCGAGGTCTCGGTGGAGATCATCGACCAGTGCGTGGCCCAGGGCGTCCCGTTCGCCCGCGAGTACGGCGGCCTGCTCGACACCCGCTCCTTCGGCGGCGTCCAGGTCTCCCGCACCTTCTACGCCCGCGGCCAGACCGGCCAGCAACTGCTGCTGGGCGCCTACCAGGCGCTGTCGCGGCAGATCGCCGCCGGGAACGTCGAGATGCACCCGCGCACCGAGATGCTCGACCTGCTGGTGGTCGACGGCCGGGCCCGCGGCATCGTCGCCCGCGACCTGGTCACCGGCGAGATCCGCTCCCACACCGCGGACGCCGTAGTGCTCGCCACCGGCGGCTACGGCAACGTCTTCTACCTCTCCACCAACGCCAAGAACTCCAACGCCACCGCGATCTGGCGGGCCCACCGGCGCGGCGCCCTGTTCGCCAACCGTGCTTCACCCAGATCCACCCGACCTGCATCCCGCGCTCCGGCGACCACCAGTCCAAGCTGACCCTGATGAGCGAGTCGCTGCGCAACGACGGCCGGATCTGGGTCCCCAAGGCCAAGGGCGACACCCGCCCGCCCGCGCGGATCCCCGAGGACGAGCGCGACTACTACCTGGAGCGGATCTACCCGGCGTTCGGCAACCTGGTGCCCCGCGACATCGCCTCCCGGGCCGCCAAGGTGGTCTGCGACGAGGGTCGCGGCGTCGGCCCCGGCGGCCAGGGCGTCTACCTGGACTTCGCCGACGCCATCGCCCGGCTCGGCCGGGACGCCGTCGAGGCCAAGTACGGCAACCTGTTCGAGATGTACGAGCGGATCACCGCCGAGGACCCGTACACCGTCCCGATGCGGATCTACCCGGCGATCCACTACACGATGGGCGGCCTGTGGGTCGACTACGACCTGCAGACCACGATCCCGGGCCTGTTCGCGATCGGCGAGGCCAACTTCTCCGACCACGGCGCCAACCGGCTCGGCGCCAGCGCCCTGATGCAGGGCCTCGCCGACGGCTACTTCGTGCTGCCGCCCACCCTCAACGACTACCTGGGCCGCACCAAGCTGGACGCCGTCCCCGCCGACCACCCCGAACTCGCCGCCGTGGAGGCCGAGTCCGCCGACCGGCTGAACCTGATCCTGGCCGTCGACGGCGACCGCACCCCCGACTCCTTCCACCGCGAACTCGGCGAACTCCTGTGGGAGGAGTGCGGAATGGCCCGCGACGAGGCCGGGCTGCGCCGCGCGCTGGCCCGCATCCCACGGATCCGCGAGGAGTTCTGGCGCCGGATCAAGGTGCCCGGCACCGGCGAGGAGCTCAACCAGGCGCTGGAGAAGGCCAACCGGCTGGTCGACTACTTCGAACTCGCCGAACTCATGTGCCTGGACGCGCTGCACCGCGCCGAGTCCTGCGGCGGCCACTTCCGCACCGAGTCCGCCACCCCCGACGGCGAGGCCGCCCGCCGCGACGAGGAGTTCGGCTACGCCGCCGCCTGGGAGTTCACCGGCACCGGCACCGCCCCCGTCCTGCACAAGGAAGAGCTCGTCTTCGAGCACGTCCACCCCACCCAGCGGAGCTACGCGTGAACCTCACCCTGCGCATCTGGCGCCAGCAAGGCCCGGACACCCCGGGCGAGATGACCGAGTACCGGGTCTCCGGGATCAGCGCGGACATGTCCTTCCTGGAGATGCTCGACACCCTCAACGAGGAGCTGATCCTGCGCGGCGAGCGCCCGGTTGCCTTCGACCACGACTGCCGCGAAGGCATCTGCGGCGCCTGCGGTATGGTCATCAACGGCCAGGCCCACGGCCCCGAGCGCACCACCACCTGCCAGCTCCACATGCGGCACTTCCGCGACGGCGACACCATCGACGTCGAACCCTGGCGGGCCGGAGCCTTCCCGGTCGTCCGCGACCTGGTGGTGGACCGCTCCGCCCTCGACCGGATCATCGGCTCCGGCGGCTACGTCACCGCCCCCACCGGCTCCGCCCCCGAGGCGCACGCCACCCCCGTCCCCAAGGAGGCCGCCGACCTCGCCTTCGAGCACGCCGAGTGCATCGGCTGCGGAGCCTGCGTCGCCGCCTGCCCCAACGGATCCGCGATGCTCTTCACCGCCGCCAAGGTCGTCCACCTCAACGTCCTCCCGCAGGGCGCCCCCGAACGCGCCTCCCGGGTGCGGAACATGGTGGAGACCATGGACGAGGAGGGCTTCGGCGGCTGCACCAACACCGGCGAGTGCGCCACCGCCTGCCCCAAGGGCATCCCGCTCAGCGGCATCGCCCGCCTCAACCGCGAGTTCCTGCGCAGCTGAGGAGCCGCACCACCGCCCCCCGCACACCGGTCGGTGCCGCGGGGGGCCTCCCGTCCGTCAGCGGACGTCGTGGCCCGGGTGCTCCAGGTCGTACGCCGCCCTGGCCTCGGCGATGGCCCCGCGGTGCGCCAGCGACCAGTCGGCCAGCGCCTTCACCAGGTGGGTCAGCCCGGCCCCCGTGTCGGTCAGCCGGTAGTCGACCCGGGCCGGGACGGTCGGGTACACGGTGCGCCGCACCAGGCCGTCGCGTTCGAGCCGGCGGACGGTCAGCGTCAGCATCCGCTGCGAGATGCCCTCGACGGCGCGCTGCAGCTCGCGGAACCGGCGCGGCCCGCCCGCGAGCTCGACGACCACCAGCACCGACCACTTGTCGCCGATCCGGTCCAGCACGTCCCGGATGCCGCAGTCGGGGTGGTCGTGGCGCCCGCAGGGGTCGAGCTCCGCGGGGGTGGTTACCGCCGTGTGCGTGGGTGACACCGAACTGCCTCCTTGTGACGGGTGGTCGGGCGAACCAGGATCAGCCTAGTTACCGAAGAGAACCACGACGGAAGGCTGTGACCGGAATGATCCTGGTGACGGGAGCGAACGGGAACCTCGGCGCGGCGACCCTGGCCGCCCTGCGGGCCCGCGGCGCCACGGCGACGGGGGGCAGCCGCACCCCGGGGGAGGGGACCCGCCGCCTCGACTTCGACGACCCCGCGAGCCTCGACCTGACCGGGGTCACCACCCTGGTGCTGGTCTCCGCGGGCTACGCCGAGGACGACCGGGTGATCGCCCGGCACGCGGCCGTCCTGGACGCGGCCGCCCGCGACGGCGTCGGCCACGTCGTCTACACCAGCCTCACCACGGCCGGGGACCACCTCGCCTTCGCCGCCGCCCACCGCGCCACCGAACGCCTGCTGCGCACCGGCCCGCTGCCCTGGACGATCCTGCGCAACGGCCTGTACGCCGAACTCTTCGGCGCCCTGCTGACCTGGACCGGCGACGGCCTGGAGTCCCCGTTCGGCGACGGCGCCCTGGCCGCGGTCGCCCGGGCGGACCTCGCCGACGCCGCGGCGGCCGTCGCGGCCGACCCGGCCCCGTACCGCGACCGGATCCTCGACCTGGTCGGCCCGCCCGTCACGGCGGGCCGGGTCGCCGACCGGCTCGGCGTCCCGCACCGCGTCATCGGCCTGGACGAGTACCGCCGCCGCCTCGGCGGGACCCCCGGGCTCCTCCCGTTCCAGCCGCCCATGATGGCCTCGATCGCCACCGGCATCCGGCACGGCTTCCTCGCCGACACCACCGCCGACCTCACCGACCTCCTCGGCCGCCCCGCCCGCGACCCCCTGGCCGTCGCCGCCACCGCCGCGGCCGCCACCCGCCCTCCGGCCGCGGCGGCCTGACGGGCAGGCGCTCCGTTCACCGGGCGGCCCGCGCTACGCGACGTCCGGGCGGGTCAGCAGCGGCGAGCGCAGGTGCAGTTCCAGCCGGGGGCCGGTCAGCGGCGGGGTGCTCCACAGCGCCGTCGCCGTGCCGGCCGCCGTGCCCGTCGCCGGGTCGACGGTCAGGCGGACGCGGTGCGGGGTGGTGATCACCCGGAGGTCGGCGAGGAAGCGGCCGTCCTGCCAGGCCCCGGCGGCGACGACCGGGCGGCCGAGCGGGGCGCTCTCCCGCCAACTGCCGTGGCCCACCTCCAGGTCGAGGACGGCCCCGGTGCCGGGGAGCGGTCCGAGCCGGACCCGCCAGCCGCCGTCGACCGGTTCGACGGCCACCACCGTCCCGTGCGGCAGCGCCGACCCCTCGGCGGAGGCGTCCAGCTCCGCGCGGACCGCCCGCCCCGGCCCGGCCGTGCCCGCGGGCAGCGGCAGCGACAGCCGCCGCAGCCGTTCGGCCAGCACGGCGTCGTCCTCGGTGCCGTCCTCGGATCCGTCCGGGAGCGGTTCCAGGCCGGGCAGCAGGCACTCCCACAGGGCGTCGAACACCGCCTGGGACGCGCCCTCCGCGGTCACCGCCACCACCAGGTCGTGCGCGGGCACCACCACGCACTGCTGCCCGTAGGCGCCGTTCGCGTGGTAGCCGTGCCGGGACAGCCAGAACTGGTAGCCGTAGCCGCAGGAGAAGTCCGGGTCGTCCGCGCCCGGGAGGAACGACACCGAGGCGACGTGCCGCCGCGTCGCGAGCTCGACCCACTCGCGCGGGACGAGCTGCTGCTCGCCCCAGCGGCCGCCGCGCAGCAGCAGCTCGCCGAACGCGGCCAGCGCCTCGGTGGTCAGGTGCAGTCCGTGGAAGCCGAACGCGGCGCCGCCGCGCACCCGGTCCCACTCGGCGTGATCGATGCCCATCGGTTCGAACAGGCGCTCGTCGAGGAACTCCGGCAGGCCCCGGCCGGTGACCCGCTCCACGATCCGGGCCAGCAGGAAGGTGGTCGAGTTGTCGTAGACGTGCCGCGTCCCCTCGGGGGCGTCGAACGGCAGGCCGAGGAAGCCCCGCACCAGGTCGTCGGGCTCCCGCCGCCAGGCCTCCTCCAGGCTGTCCACGGCGTGCCCGGCGGTCATCGTCAGCAGGTGGTGGACGGTGATCCGGCGGGCCTGTTCCGGGGCGTCGGCCGGGACGTGCTCCGGCAGCAGGTCGACCACCCGGTCCTCCGGCGCCAGCAGGCCGTCGGCGACCGCCAGCCCCACCGCCACCGAGGTGAACGACTTCGTCAACGAGTAGAGCAGGTGCGGGCGTTCGGCCGAGTACGGCGCCCACCAGCCCTCCGCGACGACCCGCCCGCGGCGCACCACGAGCAGCGAGTGGCACTCGATCGGCAACTCCTCCAGCCGGTCCAGCAGCGCACCCACCGCCCGGGCCGACACCCCGACCGCGGACGGCGCCGAACGCGGCAACCGGAGACGCTGAGCAGGCATTCCGAACTCCCCCACGGGTACGGGCCCCTGGACGTGGAGCCCGGGCCGACCCGCGCATGCTACGGACGACCCGGCCCGGGCTCCACGCCTTTTCCGGGTACCGCGGCCGTCCCCGGCGCCACGGCCGTCAGTCCGGCTTCCGGGCCCGGCTCGGCTGCACCCGGGACGGCTCGCCCGGCATCTTCGGGAAGTCCGGCGGGTAGGGCAGGTCGCCCGCGCCCTGGTGCGCGTACAGCTCCAGCACCCGCTCCAGCGAGGCCGGGTGCGCCCCGAACTCGGCGTGCACGTCCCCGAGTTCGGCGAACCGCTCGGGCAGCGTGCGCAGCGTGAAGTCGGCGGGGGAGACCCGCTCCAGCTCCTCCCAGCGCAGCGGGGCGGAGGCGGTGGCCTGCGGGCGGGCGCGCAGCGAGTAGGGGGAGGCGATGGTGCGGTCGCGGGCCATCTGGTTGTAGTCGACGAAGATCCGCGCGCCGCGCTCCTCCTTCCACCAGGCGGTGGTGACCTCGCCGCCGGAGCGGTGCTCCAGCTCGCGGCCGAGCGCGATCACGGCGTGCCGGCACTCGGTGAACGTCCAGCGCGGCTCGATCGGCACGTACACGTGCAGGCCCCGGCCGCCGGAGGTCTTCGGCCAGCCGGTCAGCCCGAACTCCTCCAGCAGCGGCCGCAGTCGCAGCGCGGCGCGGACGGCGTCGGAGAAGTCGGTGCCGGGCTGCGGGTCGAGGTCGATGCGCAGCTCGTCCGGGTGCTCGGTGTCCGCGCGGCGCACCGGCCAGGGGTGGAAGGTCAGGCAGCCCAGGTTCGCCGCCCACAGCACGGCCGCCTCCTCGGTCGGGCAGACCTCGTCCGCGGTGCGCCCGGAGGGGAAGGCGATCCGCGCGGTCGGCAGCCAGTCCGGGACGTTCTTCGGCGCCCGCTTCTGGTAGAAGAACTCGCCGTCCACGCCGTCCGGGAAGCGCTGCAGCGTGGTCGGCCGCTCGCGCAGCCCGCGCAGCACCCCCGGCGCGAGGGCCAGGTAGTACTCGGCGACGTCCCGCTTCGTGTACCCGGGCTCCGGGTAGTAGACCTTGTCCGGGTTCGACAGCCGCACCGTCCGGCCGCCGACCTCCAGTTCCACCGCTGCTCCAGCCATGCCCCCACGCTAGGCGCGCCGCGTCCGGGCGCGACCCCTTCGACACGCCGGGGCGGCCCGACACGCCGCCCCCGTCCGTCCCGGCGGGCCACCATCGGAGGCATGCAGCTCCCCG
Source organism: Kitasatospora sp. NPDC001540 (assembly GCF_042894345.1). Classification (NCBI taxonomy): domain Bacteria; kingdom Bacillati; phylum Actinomycetota; class Actinomycetes; order Kitasatosporales; family Streptomycetaceae; genus Kitasatospora; species Kitasatospora sp. NPDC001540. The sequence continues at coordinate 78,527 of NZ_JBIAVO010000032.1, read as the reverse complement.
TGATGCCCCCGGTGCCCCCGATGCTGGCCAAGGCCGTCGCCGCGATCCCGCCCGGCATGCAGTACGAGGCCAAGTGGGACGGCTTCCGGGCGATCGTGTTCCGCGACGGCGAGGAGGTCGAACTCGGCTCCCGCACCGGCAAACCGCTGACCAGGTACTTCCCCGAGGTGGTCGAGGCCGTCCTGGCCCGGCTGCCCGAACGCTGCGTGGTCGACGCCGAGATCGTGGTCGCGCACGACGGACGGCTGCACTTCGAGGAGCTGCTGGAGCGCATCCACCCCGCCGCCTCTCGGGTCCGCACCCTGGCCGAACGCACCCCGGCCACCCTGGTCGCCTTCGACCTGCTCGCCCTGGACGACGACGACCTGACCGCCCGCCCGCTGGTCGAACGCCGCGCCGAACTCGCCCGGTTGCTGGCCGGTGCCGCCCCGCCCGTCCACCTCGCCCCCGCCACCACCGACCTGGACACCGCCCGCGACTGGTTCTCCCGCTTCGAGGGCGCCGGACTGGACGGGGTGGTCGCCAAACCGCTCGACGCCCCGTACCGGCCCGGCGAACGCACCCTCTTCAAGATCAAGCACGTCCGCACCGCCGACTGCGTGGTGGCGGGCTACCGCGAGCACAAGTCGGGGCCGGTGGTCGGCTCGCTGCTGCTCGGCCTGTACGACGCCGACGGCCGCCTGCAGCACGTCGGCGTCAGCGCCTCCTTCCCGATGGCCCGCCGGGCCGAACTCGCCGCCGAACTCGCCCCGTTGCGCCTGGACCCGGCCCGGCTCGGCGACCACCCGTGGGCGCACTGGGAGGAGGCGCAGGCCCAGGCGGCCGACCGGCTGCCCGGCGCGGTCAGCCGCTGGACCGGGCGCAAGGACCTGTCCTGGGTGCCGTTGCGGCCCGAGCGGGTCGCCGAGGTGGGCTACGACCACCTCGAGGGCACCCGGTTCCGGCACACCACCCAGTTCAAGCGCTGGCGCCCCGACCGCACCCCGGAGAGCTGCACGTACGCGCAACTGGAGGAGCCGGTCTCCTACGACCTGGGCGCGCTGCTGTCCTGAGCCGGGGGCGCGGCCCGCCGGCCCGCGGGCAAGGGGACGGCCCCGCTGCCCGTGGGGTGAGAGCGGGGCCGTCGAGGGGGAGCGGTGCGTCAGCCGGTGAAGCCGGCCGTGATGGAGGTGAACTGCCAGTCGGACTGGGCGATGCCGGAGCAGGTCTCCTGCAGGCCGCCGCCCGCGCAGCCGCGGTCGCGGTTGACCGACCAGAACGCCAGGCGGGCGATGTGGTTGGTGTTGGCCCAGTCGCGGATCGCGGTCCAGTTGGCGATCGTGGTGGTCTCGTTGTTGTCGCTGAGACCGTTCATGCCGGAGATGCCCAGGTGGGAGTAGGCGGTGGCGTCGTCCCAGCCGTAGACCGACTTGAGCTTGTTCTTCAGGCCGTTGGCCGCGCTGACGGTGGCGGCGTACATGTCGGTCGACGCGTTGCCGAAGTCGAACGGCATGATGGTGAAGACGTCGATGTCCGCGCCCAGCGCCTTGGACTGCTCGATCAGGCGGTTGCCGGGGGCGGTCGGGCCGCTGGTGGCGGTGCCGAAGGTGACGATCGTCCGGATGCCCGGGTTCTTCTGCTTGACGATCTTCAGCGCGTTCAGGATGCGGTCCTGGACGGTGTAGTTCTCGAACTCGTCGGTGTTCTCGATGTCGATGTCGATCGCCTTCAGGCCGTAGGCGTCGATCACCTTCTGGTACGCACCGGCCAGCGCGGTCGCGTCGGCGCAGTTCGGGCCGAGCTTGTTGCCCGACCAGCCGCCGAAGGACGGGACGACGTCGCCGCCCGCGGCGCGCACCGCGTTGATGGTCTGCTGGTCGACGCCGTTCAGCAGCGGCCGCTGGCTGTCCCAGGTCGGGTTGCAGCCGTTCTGCGCCAGCACGAACGCCAGGGTGAACCACTTGATGCCGGTCGCGTTCATCACGGTGGTCGCGGCCGGCGGGTTGCCCCAGCCGTTGTACAGGTACGGCGCGGCCTGCTTGAAGCCGCTCGGCGTGCTGGTCGGCGGCGTGGTCACCGCGAGGGAGTTGGAGGCGGCGGAGGTGTTGCCCGCCGCGTCGCGGGCCTTGACGGTGAAGGTGTACGAGGTGGAGGCGGTCAGGCCGGTGACGGTCGCCGTGGTGCCGGTGACGCTGGTGGCCAGCGTCCCGTTGCGGTACACGTCGTACGCGGTGACGCCGACGTTGTCGCTCGAGGCGCCCCAGGAGAGCGAGACCTGGGTGGCGGCCGTGGCGGTGGCGGTCAGGCCGCTCGGCGCGGTCGGCGCCTGCTGGTCGCCGCCCGCGGGCGTGGTCACCGCGAGGGAGTTGGAGGCGGCGGAGGCGTTGCCCGCCGCGTCGTGCGCCTTGACGGTGAAGGTGTACGAGGTGGAGGCGGTCAGGCCGGTGACGGTCGCCGTGGTGCCGGTGACGGTGCTGACCAGCGTCCCGTTGCGGTAGACGTCGTAGCCGGTGACGCCGACGTTGTCGCTCGAGGCGCCCCAGGACAGCGAGACCTGGGTGGCGGCGGTCGCGGTGGCGGTCAGGCCGCTCGGCGCGGTCGGCGCCTGGGTGTCCGGCGTGCCGCCGCCGGGGCCGTCCAGGCTGACGTCGTCCGCGTAGTACGTGCCCTGGCCGAACCAGCCGTTCAGGTACACCTCGGCGCTGGTCTGCGAGGCGCCGGTGGTGAAGCTGACCGTCAGCTGCTTCCAGTCGGACGCGGCGGGCGTCCAGGTCGAGGTGCCGCCGGTGACGCCGAGGTACACGTAGTTGCCGCGCACCCAACCCGACAGCGAGTACGTGGTGTTGGGCTGCACCGCGACGGTCTGGGTGCACTTGGCGTTGTCCGAGGCGCTGGCCGCACCGGCCAGCGCCTTGGTGCCGCCGTGGACGGGGGTCGAGACGACCGAGCCGAGGCCGCCGGAGCAGGTCCAGCCGCTCAGGGTGCCGGTCTCGAAACCGGGGTTGGTGAGGACGTTCGCGGCGCTCGCGCTGCTGGGAACGGCCGCGACGGCGGCCGTCGCCAGCAGCAGCGCGGCGGCGCCGACCGCGGTGGCGCGGCGGTTGGGGGCGTGCACGGGTACCTCCAGTGGGGGATGGGGGCGGAGGTGCGTAGGGAGCGCGCACAACAAAATGGACTGGACCAATTGGTTATGTCAAGGCTAGGTCAAAGCGCGGACGGCGCGCTGACTCTCCGTCACGACCCCGCGCACTCCCTCCCCGGACGCCCGGAACGCTGCTCCGTCCGGGTGTCTTGCGGCACGCCGGAACCGGAGCCCGGGCCCAGCTCGGGCACGATCGTTCAGCCCAGCTGTGGCACCCGTTAAGAATTCCTCGATGGACCGCACCCACCGTGACCAGGCAGATTTCACCCTGCCCGGTCGGTGACCGCCGCACGCCGGGCCGCCCCACCGGCCCTGCCACCCCGCAGGGCCCGCCCCCGGACCCGCCCACCGGCAGGCCCGCCCGAACCCCGCGTCAGGAGCGCTCGCCGTGAAGGCACTCGTCAAGCTGAACGCCGAACCCGGACTCTGGATGACCGACGTCCCGGAGCCGGAGATCGGCCCCGGCGACGTCCTGATCAAGGTCCTGCGCACCGGCATCTGCGGCACCGACCTGCACATCCGCGCGTGGGACGGCTGGGCCCAGCAGACCGTCAAGACCCCGATGACCATCGGCCACGAGTTCGTCGGCGAGGTCGCCGCGGTCGGCGCCGCCGTCACCGACGTCGGCGTCGGCGACCTGGTCAGCGGCGAGGGCCACCTGGTCTGCGGCAAGTGCCGCAACTGCCTGGCCGGGCGCCGCCACCTGTGCCGCAACACCATCGGCCTGGGCGTCAACCGCGACGGCGCCTTCGCCGAGTACGTCGCGCTGCCCGCCTCCAACGTCTGGGTGCACCGCGTCCCCGTCGACCTCGACGTCGCCGCGATCTTCGACCCGTTCGGCAACGCCGTGCACACCGCGCTGTCCTTCCCGCTGGTCGGCGAGGACGTCCTGGTCACCGGCGCCGGACCGATCGGCATCATGGCCGCCGCCGTCGCCAAGCACGCCGGGGCCCGCAACGTCATGATCACCGACGTCTCCCCGTACCGCCTCGACCTCGCCCGCGAGCTCGGCGTCACCCTCGCCCTCGACGTCTCGCAGCACACCATCGCCGACGGCCAGCACCAGCTCGGCCTGCGCGAGGGCTTCGACGTCGGCCTGGAGATGTCCGGCCGCCCCGAGGCCATGCAGTCGATGATCGCCAACATGACGCACGGCGGGAAGATCGCGATGCTCGGCCTGCCCGCCGAGGACTTCCCGGTCGACTGGGCCCACGTGGTCACCTCGATGCTCACCATCAAGGGCATCTACGGCCGCGAGATGTTCGAGACCTGGTACGCGATGTCCGTGCTGCTGGAGGGCGGACTCGACCTCACCCCGGTGATCACCGGCCGGCACGCCGCCCGGGACTTCGAGGCCGCCTTCGACGAGGCCGCCGGCGGCAACTGCGGCAAGGTCATCCTCGACTGGACGACGCTGTAAGCGCTTTCCCGACCAGCCCGCCGACCACTCGTTAGGAGCGACACCCCCGTGTTCGAGAACGTCCGCGACGACCTCGCCGCCACCCTCGCCGAGATCCGCGAAGCCGGCCTGTTCAAGCCGGAACGCGTCATCGGCACCCCGCAGTCCGCCGAGATCACCGTCACCTCCGGCAACGGCGGCCAGGTGCTCAACTTCTGCGCCAACAACTACCTCGGCCTCGCCGACCACCCCGCCGTGGTCGCCGCCGCCAAGGACGCCCTGGACCGCTGGGGCTACGGCATGGCCTCCGTCCGCTTCATCTGCGGCACCCAGGACGTCCACAAGGAGCTGGAGCGGCGCCTGTCCGAGTTCCTCGGCCAGGAGGACACCATCCTGTACTCCTCCTGCTTCGACGCCAACGGCGGCGTCTTCGAGACCCTGCTCGACGAGCGCGACGCCGTCATCTCCGACGCCCTCAACCACGCCTCCATCATCGACGGCATCCGCCTCTCCAAGGCCCGCCGCCACCGCTACGCCAACCGCGACCTCGCCGACCTGGAGAAGCAGCTCCAGGACACCCAGGACGCCCGCCGCCGCCTGATCGTCACCGACGGCGTGTTCTCCATGGACGGCTACATCGCCCCGCTGCGCGAGATCTGCGACCTCGCCGACCGCTACGACGCCATGGTCATGGTCGACGACTCGCACGCCGTCGGCTTCGTCGGCCCCACCGGCCGCGGCACCCCCGAACTGCACGGCGTCATGGACCGCGTCGACATCATCACCGGCACCCTCGGCAAGGCCCTCGGCGGGGCCTCCGGCGGCTACGTCGCCGCCCGCCGCGAGATCGTCGCCCTGCTGCGCCAGCGCTCCCGCCCCTACCTGTTCTCCAACTCGCTCGCCCCGGTGATCGCCGCCGCCTCGCTCACCGTGCTCGACCTGCTGGAGACCAGCGACGACCTGCGCGAGCGGCTGCGCGCCAACACCGAGCTGTTCCGGACGCGGATGACCGAGGCCGGGTTCGAGATCCTGCCCGGCGAGCACGCCATCGCCCCCGTCATGGTCGGCGACGCCGCGAAGGCCGGGCGGCTGGCCGAACTGCTGCTGGAGCGCGGCGTCTACGTGATCGGCTTCTCCTACCCGGTGGTGCCGCACGGCGCCGCCCGGATCCGGGTCCAGCTCTCCGCCGCGCACAGCACCGAGGACGTCGAACGCGCCGTCGCCGCCTTCGTCGACGCCCGCGCCGCCCTGGACGCCTGACGCCCGGCCCACCGACCAGGTGCGGGCACCCTCAACCGCGCCATCCCCGCGAGCCGCCCCGACCCCCCTGCACGGGCGGCCCGCCCGGCGCGGGGAGCCGCACCCGGCTCCCCGCGCCGTCCACTTCCACCGAGCGGTCCGCGAGCGCCCCGGCCACCCGGCGTCCCGACCGGTCCCGCCGCGCTGGCAGAATTGACCCCGTGATCGACGCACGACGGCTGCGGACCCTCCGGGCCGTGGCCGACCACCGGACGGTGACCGCCGCGGCGGCCGCGCTCTACCTCACCCCCTCCGCGGTCTCCCAGCAGCTCGCCGCCCTCGAACAGGAGACCGGCCACACCCTGCTGGTCCGCGACGGCCGCGGCGTCCGCCTCACCGCCGCCGGGGAGATCCTGCTCACCCACGCCGACGCCGTCCTCGCCCAGCTCGAACGCGCCGAGGCCGACCTCGCCGCCTACGCCTCCGGCGCGGCCGGGGAGGTCACCGTCGCCTCCTTCGCCACCGGCATCGCCCTCGTCCTGGCCCCCGCCGTCGCCGCCCTCGCCGACACCGCCCCCGACCTGCGGGTCCGCGTCCTGGACGCGGAGGGCGACGCCAGCCTGCCGATGCTCCTCGACGGCCGCGCCGACATCGCCGTCGCCGTCGAGTACCGCGGCGCCCCGCGCCCCGACGACCGCCGCCTCACCCGCCTGCCGCTGTACGCCGAACCCTTCGACGCCGTCCTCCCGCTGCACCACCGGCTGGCGGACCGGCCCGGCCCCGTCGCCGTCGCCGACCTCGCCGCCGAACCCTGGATCGGCCCCTACCCCGGCAACCCCTGCCACGACGTCGTCCTGCTCGCCTGCGAGCACGCGGGCTTCCAGCCCCGCCTCGTCCACTCCTCCGACGACTTCCGCGCCGTCACCGCCCTCGCCTCCGCCGGGGCGGGCGTCGCCCTCGTGCCGCGCTCCGCGCTCCGCGACACCGAGCGCACCGCCATCGCCGTCCGCCCCGTCGACAGCCCCCTCGCCACCCGCCGGGTCTTCGCCGCCACCCGCGCGGGCGCCGAACTCCACCCGCTGATCAGCCCCGTCCTGGCCACCCTCGCCCGCACGGCGGCCCACCTCGACCACCCGGCCTGACCGCTGACCGCTGACCGCTGACCGCTGACCGCGCCCTCAGCGCCCTCAGTGCCCCAGCGCCCTCAGCGCGCCTTCGCGGCCGCTCCGGGCCGGGGCGCGCCGTCCACCGCCGTGCAGATGCCGAACACCCGGTCGTGGCCCGTCCAGCCGTTGACGCGGCCCCGGTTGTTGCTGATCTGCACCCGCCGCCGGGCCGGGTCCAGCGCCGAGACCAGGTGCAGGTAGACCGTGCCGGAGACCCGGGCCAGCACGATGTCGCCCACGGCCAGCCGCTCCGGATCGACCGGCACGACCGAGACCAGCTGGCGGCTGCGGATCAGCGGCACCATCGAGGAGCCCGTCGGGCGGAACTCCACCGCGGCCCCGGCGGCCACCCGGGCCGCCACTGCATCGAGCATTCCCATCGCGCGATCGTGGCAGGACCGCGCCGCCCGGCTCCACGGGTTTTCCGGCGGTCAGTGCTGACGGGACGTCAAGGGGCTTGCCGCGCCGCATAATTCGGTCGACCTCACCTGATCCCACCTGCTAGGTTCCGCCCACGAACCGAAACGGCCGGGAGGGGGCGCCGGAGTGGAGCAGCAGCAGGAGCAGGGGCGGGAAGAGGAGCGGCAGGCCGCCGTCGAGTGCCCGGCCGGGCAGCGGGCCCGGCGGCGGGCCGGGCTGGTCGCGCGGATCAGGGCGGCGAACGCGGAGACGCTGGAGAGGCTGGCCGAGCTGTGAGCGGGCGCGTCGGCGAGCCGTGGGAGCAGCGGGAGCAGTCGGAGCACGGGGACGGCCCGGACTACCTGGACGAGGAGGACGTCGCCTACCTGCTGGGCGAGGTCGCGGTGGTGCGCGACCGCGCGCTGCTGCGCTCCGCGCTCGGCCGACCACGGGCCTCGGCGTTCGGGGCGGACGCCTACCCGGGCGTGTGGGCCAAGGCGGTCGCGCTCGGCGAGTCCGTCATGCGCAACCACCCCATGACGGACCGCAACAAGCGCACCGGCTTCGAGTCGATGCTGCTGTTCCTCGACTACAACGGGCAGCCGTACGCCGACCCGGACCCGGACGACGCGGTGGCCTTCGTGCTGCGCCTGGCCCAGGGCGGCTACGCGGGCCGGTTCGAGGAGGCGGTGGCGGACTTCCGCCGGATCCTCGGCGCCTCCGGGCCCGCGGGCCGGGCCCGCGTTACGCGCCGGTAAAACTTGGCAAAGGATTGCCCTCCGGGCGGCGGCCCCGAGCTCGGGGTTCAACAGATTGTTGCAGCTCAATGGGCCGACGGTCGCCGTCCGTTGCGCTAGGGTGACTTTCCGTTGCTGATGGAATTCGTCGATCACCGGAGTACGGTTCCGGAGCAATCGCCGGAGCCGACTCCCCGTCAGGCCGCACCGCACGCCGGTGCGCTGCCCGGGGAACGTCGCGACCGCCGCCCGGCGTTTCGACCGGATGCCCGGAAAGGACGAGTGGCTCCCGTGAACCTCTCCCCGCGCGAGATCGACAAGCTGTACGTCTACGTCGTCGCCGACCTGGCCCGCAGACGCCGCGACCGCGGCGTCAAGCTCAACTACAGCGAGGCCTGCGCGCTGATCAGCGAGGCGATCATGGAGGCCGCCCGGGACGGCCGCACCGTCGCCGAGTGCACCGAGATCGGCAAGCGGGCGGTCCGCGGCGAGGAGGTCATGCCGGGCGTGCGGGAGATGCTCCCGCTGCTCCAGGTCGAGGCGGCCTTCCTGGACGGGACGAAGCTCGTCTCCTGCCACGACCCGGTCGGTGCCTGAACCGTGACGCACCACCAGGACGCCCTCGTGGTCCTGGCCGCGGGCCACGAGAGCGACGGCGGACGGGACTTCGCGCCCCTGGCCGCCGCCGACCGGACCGCCCGCGACCGGACCGTCGCCCCTCGGACCGCCGCCGACCGTCCCGCCGCCCCGACCGCGGGCGCCGCGGTGCACGCCGTCGCCCCGGCGGGGCGCCCGCTCGCCGAGGCCGTCCGCTCGGCCCTGGCCGCGGCCGACGGACGCCCGGTGTGCGTCGTGCCGATGACCCTGGGCCGGGACCGGCGGCTGGTCGCCGACACCGCCCGGGCGCTGCGCTGGCTCGCCGCCGGGGAGGGCCGCGGGCGGCTCGCGCTGACCGCGCCGTTCGGCGCCGCCGAGCACCTGACCGGCTGGCTGCGCGCCGCCGCCGGGGCCGCCCCGGACGTCCCGGACGGCGCGGTCCTGGTCACCGCCCCGGCGGCCGACCCGTTCGAGGACGCCGAACTGTTCCGGATCGCCCGGCTGGCCCGGCAGTTCGGCCGCCACCGCTGGGTGGAGGTCGCGTTCGACGGCGGCGACCCGGGCCCGGCCGAAGGCGCGGCCCGCTGCCGCCTGCTCGGCGCGCGCACGGTCACGGCCGTACCGGCCTCGTTCGGGCCCGCGCTGCGCACCCCCGTGCCCGGCGTCCGCGACGGCGGCCCGCTGCTGCGCCCGTCCGCCGTCGCCGGGGTGGTCGCGGCCCGGACGGCGGCGGCCCTGCACCTGCTCGGCCACGGCGAGGACGGCATCGCCGCGGGCCTGGACGCCGAGCACGGCCACGGCCACGGCCACGCGCACGGCCCGACGCACGTCCACGCGCACGCGCACTGACCCCCCCGCACCGACTCCCGCACCCCCGCACCGACTCCCGCACCCCCCGCACCCGGCAGAGAGGAAGGCCGCCATGTCCGGTGGCGCCGCGTACCTGTACGGCGACGACCCGGTGGAGATCAACGCCGGCCGCGCCAAGGTCACCGTCACGGTCAGCAACACGGGCGACCGGGCGATCCAGGTCGGCTCGCACTACCACTTCTTCGAGGCCAACCGGGCCCTCGACTTCGACCGCGCCGCGACCTTCGGCACCCACCTGGACATCCCGTCCGGCACCGCCGTCCGGTTCGAGCCGGGCGACACCAGGGAGGTCGTGCTGACCGAGTTCGGCGGCCACCGCCGCCTGGTCGGCTTCGCGAACCTGACGGACGGCGGCGTCACGGCCCCCGCCACCCGCGAGCGGGCGCTGCGGCGCGCCGCCGAGCGGGGCTTCCACGGCTCCACCACCCCCGACCCCCGGCACCAGGAAGGCGAGCGCTGATGGCCCTGCTCTCCCGCAAGCAGTACACCGACCTGTTCGGCCCGACCGTCGGGGACCGCTTCCACCTCGCCGACACCAACCTGGTGGTCGAGATCGAGAAGGACCACAACCAGGGCCACTACGGCGACGAGGCCGTGTACGGCGGCGGCAAGGCGATCCGCGACGGCATGGCGCAGGACCCGGCGGCGACCTCCCTGCAGGGCGCGCTCGACCTGGTGATCACCAACGTGGTGGTGATGGACGCGGTGCTCGGCGTGGTCAAGGGCGACATCGGCGTCAAGGACGGCCTCATCGTCGCCGTCGGCAAGGCGGGCAACCCGCACACCCAGAGCGGCGTCCACCCGCGGCTGGTGATCGGCCCCGGCACCGAGGTGATCTCCGGCGAGCACCTGATCGCCACCGCGGGCGGCATCGACACCCACATCCACTTCATCGCCCCGCAGCAGGTGCAGGAGGCGCTGAGCAACGGCATCACCACCCTGATCGGCGGCGGCACCGGCCCCTCCGACGGCACCAACGGCACCACCTGCACCCCCGGCCCGTGGAACATCCACCGGATGTACCAGGCCGTCGAGGACCTGCCGGTCAACGTCGGCCTGCTCGGCAAGGGCAACGGGGCGCTGCCCGGCGCGCTGCGCGAACAGGTCGAGGCGGGCGTCTGCGGCCTCAAGGTGCACGAGGACTGGGGCAGCACCCCGGCGGCCGTCGACAGCGCGCTGTCCGTCGCCGACGAGTACGACGTGCAGGTGGCGATCCACACCGACACCCTCAACGAGTCCGGCTACTTCGAGGACACCCTGTCCGCGATCGACGGCCGCACCATCCACACCTTCCACACCGAGGGCGCGGGCGGCGGCCACGCCCCCGACATCATGCGGATCGCGGGCGAGCCCAACGTGCTGCCCTCCTCCACCAACCCGACGCTGCCCTACACCGTCAACTCGGTCGACGAACTGCTCGACATGGTGATGGTCTGCCACCACCTCAGCCACAGCGTCCCCGAGGACGTGTCCTTCGCCGACTCCCGGGTCCGGGCCGAGACCATCGCCGCCGAGACGGTCCTGCACGACGAGGGCGTGATCTCGATCCTCTCCTCCGACTCGCAGGCGATGGGCCGGATCGGCGAGTCCTTCACCCGGGCCTTCCAGACCGCGCACCACTGCAAGGAGCAGCGCGGCAAGCTCGCGGGCGACAGCGAGCGCAACGACAACTTCCGGGTGCTGCGCTACCTCGCCAAGCTCACCGTCAACCCGGCGATCGCCTCCGGCACCGCCGACCACATCGGCTCGCTGGAGCCCGGCAAGCTCGCCGACATCGTGCTCTGGCCGATCCGCTCCTTCGCCGCCAAGCCCAAGATGGTGATCAAGGGCGGCATGATCGGCTGGGCGCTGATGGGCGACCCGAACGCCTCGCTGCCCACCACCCAACCCGTCTACTACCGGCCGATGTTCGGCCAGTACGGGCGGGCCCGGCAGGCCACCCGGGTGTCGTTCATGTCGCAGGCCGCCGTCGACCTCGGCGTCCCGGCCGAACTCGGCCTGCGCAGCACCGTGCTGCCGGTGCGCCGCTGCCGCTCGGTCGGCAAGCAGCACATGGTGCGCAACGACGCGCTGCCCAGGATCGAGGTCGACCCGGAGACCTACCGGGTCACCCTGGACGGCGAGGTGGCCACCATCGAACCGGCCCGCGAACTGCCGCTCAACCACCTCTTCTACCTCACGTGAGCGGCTCTCCCGGCGCCGGAACCGACGCCGCCCCCGGCTCCGGCGCCAGTACGGACGGGCTGGACGCGCTGCTGGTCTGCCTCCAGCTCACCGACTCCGCCTTCCCCAGCGGCTTCTACACCCTCTCGCACGGCCTGGAGGGCTACGCCCAGGCGAAGGCCGTCACCCCCGACACGCTGCCCGCGCTGCTCGCCGACCTGCTGCGGCACGGCGTCGGCCCGTCCGACGCCACCGCCCTGGTGCTGGCCCACCGGGCCGCCGACGCGGGGGAGTGGGAGCTGCTGGCCGAGACCGACCGGCGGCTGCACGCCACCCGGCTGAACCGCGAACTGCGGCTGGCCGCCACCCGTACCGGGCGCCAACTCCTGGACATCGCACGGGAGTCGATCGGCGGCGAGGCGCTGGAGCGGTACGCCGCCCTGGTCGCGGCCAAGCGCGCCCCCGGCTGCCAGGCGGTGGCCGCCGGGGTCGCCCACGCGGCGGCCGGCGTGCCCGTCGAACAGGCCGTCACCAGCGACCTGTTCGCGTTCTGCAGCAGCTTCGTCGGCGCGGCCCTGCGGCTGCGGCTGACCGACCACCGTCGGGCCCAGGTCGTCCTGCGGGGCGCCGCCCCGGTCGTCCGGGAGACGGTGGCCGCCGCCCTGGTCCGGGAGTTGGCGGACCTCGGCGGCTGCGTGCCGGTCGCCGACGCGATGTCCGGGCGGCACGAACGGGCCGAGGCCCGGCTGTTCATGAGCTGAAACCCCTTACGGAGGAGGAGAGTTGACCGAGAACGTGTTCCGCGTCGGCATCGGCGGACCGGTGGGCTCCGGCAAGACCGCGCTGATCGAGGCGCTGGTGCCGGAGCTGATCGCCCGCGGCCACCACCCCGCCGTGATCACCAACGACATCTACACCCAGGAGGACGCCCAGCACGTGCGCCGCGCCCTGGCCGGGGTCCTGGACCCGGAACGGGTGGTCGGCGTGGAGACCGGCGCCTGCCCGCACACCGCCGTCCGCGACGACCCCACCATGAACCTGGCCGCCGGGGCCGAACTCCTGGAGCGCTTCCCGGAGATCGACACCCTGCTGTACGAGTCCGGCGGCGACAACCTCACCCTGACCTTCAGCCCGCTGCTGGCCGACGTGTTCGTGTTCGTGCTGGACACCGCCGAGGGCGAGAAGATGCCCCGCAAGCGCGGCCCCGGCATCACCGAGTCCGACCTGCTGGTCATCAACAAGATCGATATCGCCCGGTACGTGCGCACCGACCTCGCGGTGATGGAGGGCGACGCCCACCGGGTCCGCGAGGGCAGGCCGGTCGTCCTCACCAACTCGCTGGAGGGCACCGGCATCCCGGAGCTCGCCGCCTTCCTCGGCGAGCGCCGCGAGGCGCTGGTGCGCCCGTGAGCCCGGCCCCCTCCGTGACCCCTGCCCCGCCCACGCCCCCCGCCCCGCCCACGCCCCCCGCCCCGCCCACGCCCCCCGCCCCGGCCCGGCTCGACCCGGCGCACTACGAACCGGCCCGCGTCCCGCCCGAGGTCCGGTGCCACGCGGGGACGCCCGACACCCTCCCGGCCGGGCGGCCCGGCAAGGTCGGCCTGCTGGAGCTCACCTTCGAACGGGTCGGCGGCCGCACCGAACTGACCGGCCACTACCAGAAGTCGCCTCTGCAGATCACCCGCCCGCTGTACTACGACCCGTCCCGCCCGGACCTCGCCGTCACCTTCCTGATGTCCACCGGCGGCGGCGTCCTGCAGGCCGACCGGCTCCGCACCGACCTGCACTGCGGCGCCGACACCGCCGTGCACCTCACCACCCAGGCCGCCACCAAGATCCACCGGATGGAGCGCGACTACGCGACGCAGCTGGTCCACCTGACCGCCGGCCCGCGCGCCTACGTCGAGTACCTGCCCGAACCGGTCATCCCGTTCGCAGGCTCCCGCCTCTACCAGCGCATCGTCCTCACCGTCGACCCGTCCGCCACCGTGCTGGCCGGCGAGACCGTGCTGGCCGGCCGCCTCGCCCGCGGCGAGCGGCACGCCTACCGGGTGTTCGCCTCCGACCTGGAACTGCGCCGCCCCGACGGCGAGTTGCTGGCCCTGGACACCGTCCGCCTGGTGCCCGGGACTACCCCCGGCGGCGTCACCGGACCGGCCGTGCTGGCCGGGCACGACGTGATGTCCACCCTGTACGTGCTCAGCCCGCTCGCCCCCGCCGCCCGGATCGCCGACCTCCTGCACGGGGCCCTGACCGCGCTCGACGACCCCCGCCCGCTGCACGGCGTCTCCACCCTCCCCGGCGAGGTCGGCGCCTGGCTCCGCCTGCTCGCCCCCGACGCCCGCTCCGCCGCGGCCGCCCTCCGCGCGGCCTGGGACGCCGTCCGCCGCGAACTGACCGGCACACCCGCCCCCGAACTCCGCAAGACCTGAGCACCGGACGGCCCGCCGCCCGCACCGACGCGAATCGGCCGATCCAACGGCGTTCGGACTGCTCAACGAACGTCCTGGCATATGCTGCCGGGTGGTCAGGGACGACCACCAACCACCCTCGCAGGAGTGCCCGATGAGCGACCACCGGACCGACCGCAGCACGCCCCCGATCCCGATCGGCGTCGTCGGGCTGGGCGACATCGCGCAGAAGGCGTACCTGCCCGTCCTCACCGCCCAACCCGGCCTCGACCTGCGGCTGATGACCAGGGACCGGGCCAAGCTCGACCGGATCGGCGACGCGTACCGCCTCCCGTTCCGCACCACCGACCTCGGCGAGCTGATCGACTCCGGCATCCGCGCCGCGTTCGTCCACGCCGCCACCGACCAGCACGTCCCGATCGTGGAGGAACTGCTCACCCGCGGCGTCGACGTGTACGTGGACAAGCCGCTCGCCTACGACCTCGACGGCGCCCGCCGCCTGGTCGCGCTCGCCGAGCACACCGGCCGTTCGCTGCTGGTCGGCTTCAACCGCCGCCACGCCCCCGGCTACCTGCTCGCCGCCGAGCGCCCGCGCGACCTGATCGTGCTGCAGAAGCACCGCGAGGGACTGCCCGAGCGCGCCCGCACCCTGGTCTACGACGACTTCATCCACGTCGTCGACAGCCTGCGCTTCCTCGTCCCCGGCGAGATCGAGCACGTCGACGTCCGCTCCCGCACCCGCGACGGCCTGGTCGAGCACCTGGTCCTGACCCTGGCCGGGCGCGGCTTCACCGCCCTCGGCATCATGAACCGGGTCTCCGGCTCCACCGAGGAGGTCCTGGAGGTCTCCGGCGCCGACTCCAAGCGCGAGGTCCACAACCTCGCCGAGGTCGTCGACCACCGCGGCCAGCCCACGGTCCGCCGCCGCGGCGACTGGGTCCCGGTCGCCCGCCAGCGCGGCATCGAGCAGGTCGTCCTGCACTTCCTGGACGCCCTCCGGTCCGGCAAGACCCTCGACGCCGCCGACGCCCTGCGCACCCACGAACTGTGCGAGCTGATCGTCGACCGCATCGAGGCCGAGACGGCCTGACGGCCGAACCGGGAGGCACCCGGCCGGGCGCCCCGTGGACGGAGCTATGCTGGTCGCCGTCCACCGCCCGGCCGAGGCCCAGCTCCCCGCCCGGCCCACCGTTCAGCGATCCGGGGAACACCGTGCCGCCTGTCTCCCCGGTCCCCCGTCGCCGCCGGGCCCTGCTGGGCGCCGCCGCCGGGGCGCTGCTGCTGGCCCTGGTGCCGGGCGTGCGCCACGGCGTGACCGCCGCGGTGGGGCGGCCGGACGACGGGCCGCGGCTGACCGTGGCGACCTGGAACACCTGCGGGATCGAATCCTGGGGCTGCACCCGGTTCGGCGGCGGCGAGGACAAGACCGACACCCTGACCGCGCTCGCCCGACAGCACGGCGCCCGGGTCCTGCTGCTGCAGGAGGCGTGCGAGGGCGACGTCGAGGCCGCCCGGCAGCGTCTCGGCGCCGACTGGCACCTCGCCTTCCAGCCGTACGAGCAGCTCGACGCCGCCGGAACCCGCACCCCCGTCGACTGCGGCAACGGCCGCGGCCGCGCCGGGTACGGCATCCTGGCCGCCGCCCCGCTGACCGGCACCACCCCGGTCGCCGCCCCGCAGCGCGCCCCCGGACTGCAACGCGGCGCGCTGTGCGCCACCCCCGGGCAAGGCCCGCGGACCTGCGTCGCCCACCTGTCGCTGCCGCCCACCGACCGGAGCGACCGCGCGGCCGAACTGCGCGACGACCAGCTGGCCGCGCTGCTGGCGGCGGCCGGGGACGGCGCGGTGCTCGGCGGCGACCTCAACACCCGGCCGCCCGGGCCCGGCAACCGCGACTCGTGGATCTGGCCGACCGCCTACTACGACCGCGTCCAGGAGTGCGAGCAGCGCACCCCCGGCAGCCCGGGCCACCCCGCGCCCACCCACGACAACGGCGAGAAGCTCGACTACCTGTTCACCGCGCTGCCCCGGGAGGGCTGCCGGACCGTGGACACCGGCGCCTCCGACCACCGCGCGCTGCTGCTCACCGTCCCCGGCTCGCTGTGAGCCCGCGGCGCCCGCGGCGCCCGCGGCGCCCGCGGTACCCGGCGACCCCGCGGCACCGAGCGGTACCGCCTCAGTAGCCGTACCTGGCCTGCAGCTGCGGGTCGCGGGCCAGCGCGCCGGCCACCGTGAAGGTGACCCGGGCCGGTGCCGAGGGGCGTACCCCGGACAGTTGGGCGACCACGTCCACGGTGTGTTCGCCACCGCGCCACTCCCAGGCGGGCTGCCAGCTCCAGCTGCCGTCCACGGTGACCGGGGCGGTGCCCAACGAGTGCTCCCCGATGACGAGTTCGACCCGCTCAGCACCCGGCGCGGAACCGGCCAGCCGGACGGTCGGCCCGGGCACCAGGGCGAGGTCCGCGGGCTCGGCGACCAGTGGCGTGGGCAGCCCCGGGGCGGGCTCGACGACCCTGAAGGTGTGCAGGGTGCGCGGGCTCTGCTCGCCGTCCGCGGCCACGCCGAACAGCTTGAGGGTGTACTCGCCCGGCTCCCACGGCCGGGTGAAGCGCCGCACCCAGCTGCCGTCCTCGGCGGCCGGCGCCGAGCCCATGTACTTGCCGTTCAGCCAGATGCTGACCCGCTCCGCGCCCGGCGCCCGGCCGCCCACCGCGACGGTGTCGGCCGGGACGGGGACCGCCGGGTCGGGGAAGGTCACCTGCGGGCGGGGGAAGCGCTCGGTGGCGGCCAGCAGCGCGTCCAGCGCGGAGGTGTCCCGGTCGGGCTGCTCGCCGCCGGTGCGGGCCAGGCCCAGGCGCGGGACGATGCCCGCGACCAGCAGGTTGAGCAGGCCCAGCACGACGGGCAGGGTACGGGCGGTGACGGTGGTGTGGCCGGTGATCAGCGGCGAGTCGTTGACCAGCAGGTGGAAGTCCGGGTAGTCGGCGAACAGCGGCAGGAACGGTTCGACCTGCTCCGGGTAGAGCTCGTCCTGCGGCGAGGTGAGCAGGTAGACGCGGGTGTTCCGGTGCGGGGTGGTGGCGACCAGCTCGGGCAGCAGGGCGTCGAGCGCGGCCACCTTCTCGGGCTCGGCCCCGCCCATCATCAGCTCGGCCGCGGCCGGTCGGCGTTGGACCAGAGAGGTGCCGATCCGGAACGCCGGGATGAGCGCCAGCACGTTGCCGTAGCCGTGCCGCAGCCCGAACCACAGCGCGGCGCTGCCGCCCTTGGAGCCGCCGAACACGGTGACCTGGTCGTGGGTCAGGTCGAGGGCGTGCACGAAGCGGGCGATGACGGCGGCCACCGCGCGCTCGGTGGCGAAGTCCATGTCCTGGCACAGGTAGTAGGCGTTGCCGCCGTTGAACCGGTCGCGGATCCACAGCACGTTGGCGCGCACCTGGTCCAGCACGCCGTTGGAGAAGCCGTAGTCGTCCGGGGCGGAGAAGTTGGCGAACACCACCACCAGGTGGCGGGTGCCGTTGCGGGTCGGGCTGAACCGGAAGTCGACCGGGACGGGTCCGCTGCTGTCGGTGCCCTCGACGGTCGGGCGGTTCGGGCGGGCCTGTTCAGGCACGGGCGTGCTCCGTTTCTCGGTGGTCGCCGACGCGCTCCCGCAGTCGGTCGGCGGTGGGGTCGGCGGGGGTGGTCAGGTGCGCGGGCAGCGGCCAGGGGACGCCCTCGAAGGTGTCGCCCGGCACCGGGACCCCGCTCCTCGGGACGCCGCTCCTCGGTGTCCCGGCCGTCGGCCCGTCCGGCGCGGGCCCGCCCGGCGCAGTCCCGCCCGGCGCGGGCCCGCCCGGCCGCGGTCCGGCAGCCGCGGCAGGCACCGGTCCCGTCCCCGTCCCCGTCCCCAGCGCGGAGTCTCCGCCCACGGTGAGCATCCGGGCGACCAGCCGGGCGGTGGCCCGTCCGTCGTCCAGGTCGCAGAAGTCCCGCTGGAAGCGCCGGTAGCGCTCCGCGTAGCGCTGCCGGATCCGGTCCACGTCCCGGATCGAGGAGATCAGCTCCGGGGAGTCGAAGACCAGCGGCCCGGGGGCGCTGCGCTGGAAGTCGAAGTAGAAGCCGCGCAGGGTGTCGCGGTAGTGCTCCAGGTCGTAGGTGAAGAACAGGATCGGCCGACCGGTGTTGACGTAGTCGAACATCAGCGAGGAGTAGTCGGTGACCATGACGTCGGTGATCAGCGACAGGTCGGCCATGTCCGGGTAGTCGGAGACGTCGAAGACGAAGCCGTCGCCGGCGCCCGGCACCGGGTCCACCACGTTGGGGTGGCGGCGGACCAGCAGCACGTGGTCCTCGCCGAGCCGGGCCCGGGCGTCGTCGAGGTCGATCCGGAAGTCGAACTTGTACCGGCCGGGCGCGTAGTACTGGTCGTCGCGCCAGGTCGGCGCGTACAGCACGACCCGCTTGCCGTCGGGGACGCCGATCCGGCGGCGGATCCCGGCGGCGAGCCGCTCGGTGCCCGGGCGGCGCAGCACGTCGTTGCGGGGGTAGCCGGACTCGACGATCTCGCCGGGGAAGCCGAAGGCGCGGCGCAGGATCGGGGTGGAGAAGCTGTTGGGGGAGACCAGCAGGTCCCAGTTCTCCACCTCGACGGCGAGGCGTTCCAGGTAGTGCTTGTCGGCGAAGTGGACGGCCTCGATGTCGTGGCCGATCTTCTTCAGCGGGGTGCCGTGCCAGGTCTGCACGACGACCTGGCCGGGCCGCTTGCGGAACCAGTCGGGCAGGTGGTTGTTGGCGACGACGTACCGGCTGGTGGCGAGCGCCTCGTACCACTCGGGCGACCACATGCGCACCGCGCGGGCGGTCGCGGGGACGTCCACCTGGTCGTCCTTGACCACCCACAGGTGCTCCAACGGCACCCCGCGGCGCACCAGTTCCTCGTGGACGGCGCGCGGGCTGTCGGAGTACTGGGTGCCCTTGAAGGCGTCGAACAGCACGGCGGGCCGGACGGGCTGCTGGCGGGCGGCGGGGTACGCCTTGGTGCGCAGCAGCTTCTGCCGGTAGGGGCCGCGGGCGTGGTCGGGCATCGCCGAGTGGACCTGCAGCGAGAGCCGGTCGTACGCCTCGGCCTGCAGCTCGTAGCGGCGCTGGTCGGCCTCCCGGGTCAGCGGCAGGCCGGGGATGGCGCCCTGCTCGATCTTCAGCATCAGGTCGGGCAGCAGCTCGTCGGGCGCGGTGCGGGACGGGTCCTGGCGGCGCAGGAAGAGGTCCCAGCGGCCGGCCGCGAGCGGGACGGTGCCGGCCAGGGTGCGCAGCCCCGCCGGGTCGAAGCGGGCCCGGAAGTGCTCGCCGCGCCACTCCAGCGGCACGGCCCGCTCGGCGCCCTGGGCGCGCGAGCGCAGCACCAGGTGGGCGGTGCGGAGCTGCTCCGGCGGCATCCGGTCGAGGGCGGCGTACCGGCCGACGACCTCCAGCGAGCCGTCGGCCAGCCACTCGTAGCGGGTGGCCAGCGGCAGCGCGGCGCGTTCGAACAGCACCAGGTACCCGGCGCCGTTGCGGTGCACGACCAGTTCGCGGTCGCCCTCGGGGCCCTGCAGGGCGGCCGGGAGGCGGTGGTGGCCGTCGGGGGTGTCCTCGGCCATCACCGGGTACATGGTCATGGCCCGCCCGGCGACGTGGAAGGTGGTCTTCCAGCCGTTGCCGCCGCGCTTCCAGGAGACCGGGCGCGCCCCGTCCGCGTCCGACGGCGTGGGGACGAGCGAGCGCAGCGGGACGCGCGCGGTGAAGCCGCACCAGCCCTCGCCGCCGGGGGTGAAGCGGACCGGCACCTGCACCCGCCCGGCCCCGCCGAGGCTGACCAGCCGCAGCTGCCCGCCGGTCGGCAGGGTCGGGGCCAGGTGCACGCCGCGCAGCACCAGGTGCTCGCCCTCGACCCGGTGCCCGGTGATCCGGCAGCGGACGATCTCGACCCGCAGCTTGAGCCGGTTCTGCACGAACAGCGGCAGCACCCGGGTGTTCTTGTCCACGTACCGGTAGGGCGGGTTGGCGGCGCTGCCGACGGCGCCCCGGTCCAGGCCGCGGTAGCGGAACAGGCCGCGGCTGAGCACGCCCGCCGCCACGTCCCACGTCCCCTCGGCCCACTTGTCCTTGAGCTTGAGCCGGTTGGTGTCGAAGGAGGTGCTGAAACCCGCCCAGTCGTAGCAGTACCGGTTCTGCCCGGAGTGCTCGGTGGCCTGCGGCGCGTACACCGTCCGGGCCGGGGCCAGCAGCAGCCGGTTCTGCTTCTTGTTGCGCAGCGCGAGGCCCTTCACGGACATGTGCCGCTTGTGGACGTTCAGGAAGCGGATGTACGCGTGCCCGTCGATCACCAGCCGCTCGCCGTCCCAGCGCACCCCGCCGACCGAGCCGTGCAGCGACAGCTCCTTGTCCAGCCGGTACGCCCGGCGGTCGATGCCGAGGCTGCGGTCGCCCAGGTGCGGGTACTTCAGGTAGCGGCGCAGCCGCCGCTGGACGGGCAGCGGGCCGCCGCGCCGCTCGAACTCCAGCACCTCCATCAGCTCGGGCAGCTTGCGGCCGCGCACCAGCAGCCACTTCACCCGGGCCTCGGCGGGCAGTTCGTCGATCAGGCCGGGGTCGGCCTCGTCCAGGAACTCGTTGGTCCACTCCAGGAAGGCGTGCCGGTACTCCTCGTCCGCGTCCGGCAGCACCTTCAGGTGCAGCATCAGGTCGGAGGTCAGGCAGGCCAGGTCGTACTTGCGCTTGGACTCGGCGAAGCGCTGCGAGCGGTACCCGGCCAGGAAGCGGCTCACCGAGCGGACGGCGGCGACCCGGTCGCGCAGGTTGTCCAGCTCGTGGTGGCGCTGGGTGATGGAGGGGGCGGCGGCCCCGTCGCGGCGGCGCCAGTAGTAGACCACGTCGGTGATCACGTCGACCTTGGCGGCCCGGAAGTGGGCGAACATGTTGACCCAGGAGTCCTCGTACAGGACGCCCTCGGGGAACTCGATGAAGTAGTAGTCCCAGAAGCTGCGGCGGAACAGCTTGTTCCACACCGTCCGGTCGTAGATCAGCTTGTCGAACCGGGTGATGTGGGTGCCGCGCCGCTCCGCCTGCATCGGGCCCTTGTGCAGCGGTGACTGCCAGGTGGTGGTGGAGTTCATCATCTGCACGTTGCCCGAGACGAAGTCCGACCCGGACTGCTCCAGGGTGCGCAGCAGCGTCTCGTACGCGTGCTCGGGCACCACGTCGTCGCCGTCCGCGAAGACCAGGAACTCGCCCTCCGGGTGCATCGCCCGCAGCCCGGTGTTCCGGGCGTGCCCCGGCCCGTGCGCCTCCTGCCGGATCAGCCGGAAGCGCGGGTCGCGGGCGCACATCGCCCGGGCGATGTCGGTGGAGGAGTCGGTCGAGCCGTCGTCGACCAGGATCGCCTCGAAGTCGCCGAACGACTGCCGGGCTATCGACTCCAGGCACTCCGCCAGGTACGCCTCGACGTTCTGGAACGGAACGACGACACTCAGTCGGGGACGGTGGGCAACCACGGTGCGGTCCCTGTCAGTTGTGCGCGGCGGCACTTGCGGAGGCGTGCGCGCCGGCGCTCGGGGCGGTGGTGTGGGAAGGACTGGGGGAGGCGCCGGGGACGGGGCGGTTGTCGCGCAGCGACTGCCACAGCGCGGCGGCCTTCGCCTCGTCGGCGACCACCCGGTTGTGGTCGATCCGGTCCTCGACCACCGGCAGCATCACCGTCCTCATCCGCTCCGGCTGCAGGCCCTTCAGGCTCTGCGCGAAGGTCAGCAGCGAGGTCAGCGAGCCGAGGTCCTGGTCCGTGGTGAGCGCCTTGGTCGCGGCGTCCGCCACCCCGTACGCCTTGGTCGGGTTGGAGAGCGTCCCCTCCCGCTGCAGCTGGCTGAGCACCGCCAGCAGGAACTTCTGCTGCAGCCCGATCCGCCCCAGGTCGCTGCCGTCGCCGATGCCGTGCCTGGTCCGCACGAACGCCAGCGCCCGCTTCCCGTCCAGGGTGCTGGTGCCGGCGGGCAGTTGCAGTCCCGAGTACGGGTCGGTGATCGGCTTGTCCATGGTGACCTCGACCCCGCCCATCGCGTCCACCAGGCGCTCGAAGCCGGAGAAGTCGATCTCCACGTAGTGGTTCATCCGCAGCCCGGTCATCGACTCCACGGTCCTCACCACGCAGGCCGGACCGCCGCTGGTGTAGATCGAGTTGAACATCACCCGGTTCGCGGCGGGCAGTTGCCGCCCCTCGAGGGTGGTGCAGGCCGGACGGCTCACCATGGTGTCGCGCGGGATGCTCACCACCGTCGCCGCCGCCCGCCCCTGCGGGATGTGCACCACCATCGTGGTGTCCGAGCGGGCCGTGCCCCCGGTGTCCCCGCCCGCCAGGCTCCCGTTCTCGCCGTCGCGCGAGTCCGAGCCCAGCACCAGGATGTCCTGCGCCCCGTCCGGCAGCGGGGCCGGCCGGTCCGTCCCGAGCGCCCGGTCGATGTCGACCGTCCCCAGGTTGCCCTCCAGGTGCCGGTAGGCCCAGTACCCCCAACCGCCCGCGGCCAGCGCCAGCACCAGCACCCCGCCGCCGCCGATCAGCAGGATCCGCCGCGCCCAGCGCCGCCGCCGCGGCCGCGCCGGGGTGTCCGCGGCCGCGGTCGACGTCTCGTCGGTCTGCGCCATGCTCGTGCGCCCTCCTGTTCCGGTGACGCACGAGTGTTTCGGTGTGTGCGCGGAGGACATGTTCTCACGCGGTTTTGCTCGAACTTCACCGAATAGATCACATCCGTATACCGAATCTTTGCGCAATCATCGCGTTACGCAGCGTGCGTGCCCGATTCCACCCTGTTTGCGGTCTTCCCGCCCTTTGCCGACGGGTCGGTTCCCCTCTTTTCCCGACATCGGGTCAAGGGGGGATCCACGCGCTCCCTCTGATTTCCGTTCGCCCTCCGGGAGGGCGGGCGGCGAGGGAATCCGGGGCCCTGCCGAGGGCCGTCCGGTACAGTGCCGACAGGGGCCGTGACTGGCGCACAGGTGGAGCACCACCGGGGAACGGCCGCCCCCGTCGATGCCGCGCGCCTGGGCGAACTCACCGCTTGATCAAGGGAGTTGCCCGATGGTACCGACCCCCGGCCAGGCCCGCCCGATGGACGGCGCCGCCCTCGCCCGCCGCCTCACCGACGAGGCCGCCGCCGCGGCCGCCGACCTCCGGCGCCGCACCGGCACCACCCCCTGCCTCGCCACCGTCCTGGTCGGCGACGACCCGGCCTCCGCCACCTACGTCCGGATGAAGCGCGCCCGCTGCGAGAAGGCCGGCATCCGCTCCCGGCACACCGCCCTCCCCGCCGCCACGGGAACGGCCCGACTCGTCGACACCGTCGCCGAGCTGTCCGCCGACCCGACCGTCCACGGCATCCTGCTCCAGCACCCGGCTGGCCCGCACGTCGACGAACGCGCCGCCTTCGAGGCGATCGCCCCGGCCAAGGACGTCGACGGCGTCACCACGCACTCCTTCGCGGCGATGTCCTTCGGCCTCCCCGGCTTCACCTCCTGCACCCCCGGCGGCATCATGCGCCTGCTCGACGAGTACCGGGTCGACCTGCGGGGCAAGCACGCGGTCGTGGTCGGCCGCAGCGCGATCCTCGGCAGGCCGGCGGGCATGCTGCTGCTCGGCCGCGACGCCACCGTCACCTACTGCCACTCCCGGACCGCCGACCTCCCCGCGCTCCTCCGCGAGGCCGACGTCCTGGTCGCGGCCGTCGGCAGGCCCGAACTCATCCGCGGCGAGCACCTCAAGCCCGGCGCGGTCGTCATCGACGCGGGCTACCACCCCGGTGGCGTCGGGGACGTCCACCACCCCTCGGCCCGCGAGCGCGCCGGGCTGCTCACCCCGGTGCCGGGCGGCGTCGGGCCGATGACGATCGCGGTGCTGCTGGCCCAGACGGTGCAGGCCGCCAGGAGCCAACTCGGCGTCGCCTGACGGGATTCGGGGCGCCGCGGGCGGCCCGGCGGCCTAGCCGATGCCGCTGGACCGTCAGATCCGTCCGCTACCGTCATCCCCGCCCCGTCCCCTCCGCAGACCCGGGAGCCGCGCTGAACGGCCACCCCCCGCAGCGACGCCCCGCCCGGCGCGCCGTGCTCGACCACCTGCTCGCGCTGATCGCCGGCTCGCCCTGGGGCGAGTCGCTGGTGCTGCGCGGCAGCATGGTGATGCCCGCGTGGGTCGGCGCGGCCGCGCGCGAACCCGCCGACCTCGACTGGGTCCTGCCGCCGTCCACGCTCGTCCCGGTCGACCCGCGCGACCCCTACCCGTACCTGCCGGACCTGGCGCCCGTCCAGCACTGGCCCGAGGCGGCGGACGGCGCCGGGGCGTACGAGATGTGGCGCTTCGAGGAGTTCGACACCCGCGGCCTGCGCGTCCGCCTCCCGCCCGAGGGCCTGCACTGGCTCCCCGCGGCCGAACCCGAGGAGGACGGGCCGCACCAGGTGCTCCGCGACCTGGTCGAACGCCACCCGCAGGTCGCCCCGGGCATCCGGCTCGACCCGGAGTCCGTCCGGGAGAGCGGCAACTGGTCCTACTGGTCGGACGGAACCGCGTACGACCCCGACCGCGAGGAGCCCGACCACCAGGAGCCCGGCGTCCGGGTCGCCCTGCGCTGGACGGCGGAGGGCGCCGGGAGCGGCGAGGTCACGGTCGACTTCGCCCGCGACGAACGGCTGCCCCAACCGCCCGTCCGCACGGCCGTCCCGCGCGCCGGGGCCGGCGGAACCGGCACGACCACCGTGCTGACCGCGAGCCGGGAACTCTCGCTCGCCTGGAAACTGCTCTGGCTGCGCGCCGACGGCGAACGCGCCCGCGCCAAGGACCTGTACGACGCCGTCCTGCTCGCCGAACTCTGCGCCCGCACCCTCGACCCCGCCCTGCTGCGCCGCGTCCTGGCCCGCGAACCGGGCCACCCCGGCACCCTCCGCCCCGCCGACCTCACCGCCCCGCCCGCCGACTGGGCCGCCCTGCGCGCCGAGCACCCCGCCGCCACCGGCACCGCCGACGCCTGGCTGGCCCGCCTGCGCGCCGCCCTCGCACCCCTGCTGAGCCCCTGACCCGGTGCCAGCTCCTGACCCGGTGCCAGCTCCCCTGCCGGAAAAGGGAAGGCGCGCCACCTCGGCCCGGCGCTACGTTGACCGGATGCGCCTGACGAAGTACGCCCACGCCTGCGTCCGGATCGACTCGACCGACGGCGACCGCTCCCTCCTGATCGACCCGGGCTGCTGGACGGAACCCGAGGCCTTCGAGGGCGTCCGCGCGGTGCTCTACACCCACGGGCACGCCGACCACGTCGACGAGGGACTGCTGGCCGCCGCCCGCGCCGCCGACCCGCGGCTGGAGGTGTACACCCACCCCGAGCTCGCGGCCGAACTCGCCGCGCACCCCGACCTCACCGGCACCGCCCCCGTCGCCGTCCGGACGGGGGAGGCGTTCACCGCGGGCGGCTTCGCGGTGCGCGCGGTCGGCGGGCGGCACGCCGAGACCGTCGACGGGTACCCGGACTGCGCGAACCTCGGGTACCTGGTCGAGGGCGTCTACCACCCCGGCGACTCGCTGCACGTCCCGACCGGGCCCGGCGAGGAGGTGCGCGCCCTGCTGCTGCCCGCGGGCGGCCCCTGGCAGAGCCTGCGGCAGGCGATCGAGATGGTGCGCGCCGTCCGCCCCGAGCGCGCCTTCCCGATCCACGACGCCCACCTCAGCGAGATCGGCACGGAGAACTTCGACGGCTGGATCGAGCGGGCCACCGACACCCGCTACGCCCGGATCCCGCTCCGGGAGTCCGCCCTCCTGGACTGACCCGGCGGCCCTACTGCCCCATCACGTAGCGGACGGTCGGGCCGGTGGTCCAGCCGCCGTCCACCGCGAGCTCGGCGCCCGTGACGTACGAGGCCGCGTCGGACAGCAGGAAGACGGTGGCCGCGGCGACCTCGTGCGCCTCGCCGACCCGGCCCATCGGGGTGTTGGGGTAGTTGCCCTCACCGGGCCGGATCCCGGTGGACGCCGTCATCGGCGTGTAGGTCATGCCCGGGTGGACGGAGTTCACCCGGATCCGGTCCGTTCCCAGCTCGACCGCACCGATCTTGGTCAGGCCGCGCACGCCCCACTTGGACGCGCCGTACCCGGCGGTCAGCGCCAGGCCCATCAGCCCGGCCGCCGAGGAGATGTTCACCACCGAACCGCCGCCCGCCGCCCGCAGCGCCGGGACGACCGTCTTCATGCCGATGAACACGCCGGTCAGGTTGACGTCCAGCACCTTCCGGAAGTGCTCCACCGACTCGTCGACCAGGAAGCTGCCGGTCGAGATGCCCGCGTTGTTCACCAGCCCGTGCACCGCCCCGAACTCGGCCTGCGCGTACGCCACCACGTCCGCCCAGTCCTGCTCCGAGCCGACGTCGTGGTGGCGGTAGCGGGCCCGCTCGCCCAGCTCCGCGGCCGTCGCCGCGCCGTCCTCGTCCAGGACGTCGGTGATCAGCACGTTCGCCCCCGCCGCGACCGCCTGCCGCGCGGTCTCCGCGCCCAGGCCCCGGGCCCCGCCGGTGATGATGACGGTCCTGCCGGTCAGCTCGCTCATGACTCGCTCCTCGCTCCTCGCACGCGCACGCCTCGTGGGCCCGCGCTCCTCGCTTCGTCGCTGCTTCGTTGTTCTCTTCACCGCGCCGCGGTGCGGTTCGGCGCACCGCGGCGCCACCGGTCCCCGGACGGGGCCCGGACGTTCAGGGCACCGGCGCGGTCAGCAGGCCGGCGCAGACGGAGACCAGGTCGGCGAGGTACGCCCGGTCGTCGCTCAGGGTGTGCTCGCCCTCGGCGAGCTGCCGGGCGCGTTCGGCGAGCGCCGCCCCGATCAGGGTCAGCGCCAGGTCGATCCGCTCCAGCCGGACGGGTTCGGGCGCCAGCGGCACCAGCGGCGCCTCCAGCTCCGTGATCAGCCGCCAGTAGAGGGTGCCCGCGAGCCCGGCGTGCGGACGCCGCTCCCGGATGCCGCTGCGGTGGCTGACCTGGGTGGAGATCCGCAGGCAGTCCCGGCCGCGCTCGGTGCGCAGTTCGGTGCCCTCGGCGTCGATCAGCGCCCGCAGCAGCTCGCCCAGTGAATGCCCCTCGGGCTGCGGCAACCGCTCGGCCAGCGCCCGCTCGGTGCGCTGCTGGCGCTCGGCCATCACCGCGTCCAGCAACCCCTCGCGCGAGCCGAAGTGGTACTGCACCGCGGACGGGTTCGCCTGACCGGCCCGCCGCACCACCTCGCGCAGTTGCGCCCCGTACACGCCCTGCGCCGCGAACAGGCGCTCGGCGGAACGGATCAGCAATTCCCGGGTGGACCCGCCGGTGGTCCCTTCGCCCGCCTGGGTGCTCCGTGCACCCGTTGACTTCCTCGCCATGTCTCCACATTAATGCTCAGCATTATTAATGTCGAGCATTAGACCGGTCGGCCGCCGCCGCGACCCGTCCGGGTGTCACCTGGGAACTCGCTGGGAACCCCGGCGCGCGGCACGAGGATTCTCCAAGCCGCACTTGCTAGCTTCGTGACGCATGATCGACTCGTCCCACCTGGCAGCCCGGTCACGCTCCCTGGCGCTCCACCTGCTGTCCTCCCTCAGACCCCGACACCTGGCCTGGCCGGTGTTCGCCATCGCGTTCTGGTGGTACCTCTCGGTCTACGGCCTGCCCTACGCCAACGACGTGGTCTTCCTCTGGCTGATCTCCGCCCTGGTCGCGGCGTCCGTGCACAGCGGGGGCCGCAAGGGCTGGCTGCACGTGCTGCGGGACTGGATCCCGGTGATGGCCGTGGTCTGGGTGTACTCCCTGCTCCGCGGCTACGGCGCGCACACGCCCTGGCGCCCGCACTACGCGCCGCAGATCGCCTTCGACGAGGTGCTCGGCTTCGGCGAGACCTGGACCGTCCGCCTGCAGGGCTGGCTGTACCACCCCGGGCAGCCGCAGTGGTACGACTACGCCGCCGTCGCCGTCTACATGTCGCACTTCTTCGCGGTGTTCGTGATCCTCGCCGTGCTGTGGAAGCGCAACCGCGCCCGGTTCCGGCACTTCCTCGGCTGCTACCTGGCGATCACCGCGATCGGCTTCGTCACCTACGTGCTCTACCCCGCCGACCCGCCGTGGCTGGCCGCGCTGGAGCACCACCTGCCGGCCGTCAACCGGATCGTCGCCACCGTCCTCGACAACAGCGGCCTCCACCGGGCCGGCACCATCTTCGAGAACGGCAGCAAGTTCGCCAACGACGTCGCCGCGATGCCCTCGCTGCACGCCGCCTACCCGATGATGATCGCCCTGGTGTTCTGGCCCAGGGCCGGCCGCGCGCTGCGCGTCCTGCTCGCCGCGTACCCCCTGGCGATGGCCTTCACCCTGGTCTACGGCGCCGAGCACTTCATCATCGACATCCTGGTCGGCTGGGCCTACGCCTGGGCGATGGTCACCCTGGTCAACCGCTTCGTCGCCCGCCGCGCGGCGGCCCGGGCCGCGAAGGGCGACGCCGCGCAGGGCGGGACGGCCGCTCCCGTCCCCGTCGCCGTCGCCGCCACCGTCGTCGGGTCGACCGCACCGGCCGAACCGACCGCACCGGCCGAACCGACTGCACCGGCCGCACCGGCCGAACCGACCGTCCCGGCCGTCTGACGGCGGACGGCGTCCCGCCCCGTGGGCCCCGGCCCCGGCCCGGCAAGGTGGTGCCGGGGCCGGGGCCCCTGCCGTACCGGGGCCCACCGCCCCGGGCCTTCGCGCGGCCCCCGCCGGGCCCTCGGGAGCTCCGTCGGAGGGTGCTGAGCGAAGCCCGGGAACTCCCTGGACGTTCGCTGTGAACCGACCTGTCCCCGCGTTCGTGCTGGTGGGCCGCCCGGGTGAATCCGGCGGACCCGCGGACGGCCTGGTTCAGGACCGGTCGGACGGGCGCGGGGAAGGCTTTGCCAATCCGTGGCGGAGTCTTGTTGCGACCCCCGGTAGCGTCGTGCGGAACCCAGCAGGAGGACCCGCATCATGGCTGTACCCCACGTTCCGTCAGCACCCGGCGCGCGCCCCCGACCCGCCGGTCGGCCGACGGCCCGATGATCTCCGGCCACCTCGCCGCACCCGCCCTGTGGGTGGTCCTGACCCCGATGGGCGTGCTGCTCTCCGGCCTCGGCCTGGCCTCCACGATCCGGATCCGCCCCGGCACCGACCGGCCCCGCGACCACCTGCTCGGCCCGTTGCTGATCGCCTCCGGCATCCTGGTCGCGGGCTTCGGCCTCTGGATGCTCTGAGGATCCCGCCGGACTCAGCCGCCCGTACCGGCCCCCTCCTCCGAGTGCCGGTGGCCGACGCAGGTCCAGTCGAACTCCGACCGCCACGCCGTCCGCCCGTCCGCCCAGCCGACCAGCGCTTCCACCACCCTGGCGAGGGAGACCGTCAGCGTCCGGTACTGCTCGGTGGGGACGCCGTCGCGGTACTCCAACTCGTAGACGCCGTTCTCCTGCAGGCGCACCTGCACGTACCAGTCGCCCTCCGGTTCGTCCGCGCCGAACCGCTCCAGGATCAGACGGGAATCGCCGCGCTGCATGTTCGCCACCAAGCGGCTCAGGGCGGCCGGCCCGGGGTCGCGCATCGAGAGTCCGCGCTCGGTCATCGCGTGAAGCATGCGTGGAGCATGCCGCACCTCACCGACAACCCGGCCACCGGGGTGGCCGCCGACCGCCCACCGCCGCACCGCCCGTGCCGCACCGTCCGGGCCACAACGCCCGCACCGCGTGCGGCGATTGACGACCGGTCCGGTGTTCAGACCGGGGCCGGGTGCTCAGGCCGGGGCCGGGCCCTCCCCGCAGTTGCGGGGGAGCGCCGACACCTCGCCGACGGCGAGCAGCAACTGGATCGGGAGCTCAGGATCGCCCTGCCCGATCGACAGCCCCACCCAGCGCACCGTTCCCGGCAGTCGCCACAGCCGGACGCCGCCGCTCAGCATCCCCAGGAAGTCGAGCGGTTCGGGCAGCGGGTCCGGGTCGGTGGTGTCCGCGTACTTCCGGAGGCCGACGCTCTCCGGCGGCCCCCAACGGGCCGTCAGCAGCGCCGCCAGCGCCTGTTCGGCGTCCTCGACCTCCTGCTCCGCGGGCCCCGTCACCTCGGGGCCCCGCCCGTCCCAGAAGTCCCGGGTCTCCTGGAGCACCAGCAGGTGGAACCCCGGCCCGCCCCACCCCTCCGGCGCCCAGTACCGCCCCACCTCGGCGGGGAACGGCAGCGCGCACAGCCGCTCGACCACCGTCAGCCGCCCGGCGGCGACGGACTCCACCGACCCGACCGACCCGGTACGTCCGGCGGGCTCGGTGGACCCGGCGGGCTTCGGGGACGGACGCTCAGCAGGCATGCGGGGACGCTACCGGCCCCGACCGACAGTCCCGCTCCGGCCCGCGACGAGGCGCCCCGGGGGGTCGACCGCGCGGCGTCCGACAGCCAGACTCGGTCGGATGACGACACGACCCGCACCCCGGGCCCGGGAAGACCTCCGCGCCGTCCTCCTCGACTCCGGCGGCGTGCTGATGCGACCGATCGGCGGCCGCTGGAACCCGCGGGCGGACTTCGAGGAGACCGTCCTCGCCCACCACCCCGCGATCCCGCCGGAACGCCTCGCGACCGCCATCGCCACGGGCGACCGCTTCCTCGACGGCTCCTCGACCACCCCCGCGACCGACGACTACCACCGGCTGCTGCTCCGCGCCCTCGACGTGGAGCCGACCCCGGAACTCCTCGCCGACCTGCGCCGCGAAGTCCCGCCCGCCACGCTCCTGGAGACCTACCCCGAGGTGGTGGACACCCTCACCGAACTCGCCCGGCGCGGTGTCCGGATGGCCGTGGTCTCGGACGCCTGGCCCAACCTGCCCGACCTCCACGCGGGCCTGGGCCTCGACGGTTTCTTCGAGGCGTACGCGATCTCCGCGGTCCTCGGCTGCAACAAGCCCGACCCGCGGATGTACCGGCACGCCAGTACCGCGCTGGGCCTCCCCCCGGCCCAGTGCCTGTTCGTCGACGACGACCCGGAGCTGGTCGCCGCCGCCCTCGACCTCGGCTACGCGGCCCGCCACATCCGCCGGGGCGACGCCCCCGCCACCGACCTGCCCGCCGTCACCTCCCTGACGGACCTGCTCGACCTGTTCTGAACCGTCCGCCCGACCACCCGGCACCCCGGGCGGTCAGCGCTCACCACGACCCGTCACCGTGTCCAACTCGCACCGGTACCAGGTGCCCCGCCGACCGGAGAGCTCATCCGGACCGGCGGGGCCGACGGGAACGAAACCGGCCTTGAGCAGGACCCGCCGGGAGGCGACGTTCTCCTCCGCGGCCGCCGCCCGCAGGTGGCCCAGCCCGTACCGCACCGCGGCCAGACGACACACCTCCCGCACGGCCGCGGTCGCCACCCCGCGCCCGGCGACGCGCTGCGCGACCCGGTAGCCGAGCACCGCCCCACCGTCCCCGATGTCGACCAGGTTGAACCGGCCGAGCACCGACCCGTCCTCGGCGAGCAACAGGTGGAACGCACAGTCACCGGCCTCCTGCTCGGCCAGCAGCGCCCGGTGCCGCTCCGCGTACCGGGCGAAGAACGCGTCCCCACGGTCGGGAACCGAAGCCGCGAAGTAGGCCCGGTTGGCGACCTCGAAGGCCAACACGGCCTCCGCATGCTCAGCGCGCAACAACGTCAACTCGCCCACGCCCCGACCCTACCCGGCCCCGTGAGCCCCCCTACCCCACAGCACCGACGCCTCGCCACCGGGCCGACACCCACCCAGGGCCGGCGGCCGTTCCGGGGCGACGAGTTCGGCGAGCGCGGTGAGTCCTCGATCCGCAGCACCGCCGTGCCCGCTTCGGCTCCGGTGCCCGTGGTCGGCTCGCCGGTGACGAAGTCGGTGCCGCGGTCCAGCCAGATGCCGGTGAGCCCGGCGGCGGTGGCCGCGGTGACGTCGCTGGAGAGCACGTCGCCGACGTTGGCGGCCCGTTCGGGGGCGGTGCGCAGCGCGTGCGAGGATAGGCTGGGGCCGATCAACCGCGAGGAGGACCGACCGTGGGCCAGCAGCCCTACCCGTTCCACGACGGGGCGAACGTCGCCTGGGAGTTGGTGGTCTGGTCCGGCGAGCGCGACCGGGTGGTGGTCGCGGCCCTGGGCCGGGAGGTCGTCCTCCGGATCCGCGAGCACTTCGACCGGGGCGACGACGTCTGGATGTTCGACGTCTACCCCGTCCCGCCCGAGGTCCTGCCGGAGATCGAGGCCCTGGTGCCGGGCCTCCGGCTGGACCCTGCCCGGGAGCACCACATCGAGGCCACCCAGAACCTGCCGGACGGGTGCCGCTGGCCCCCCGAACCCGGCGGCCTCCCTCCGGGCCACGTGCCACCCCCGTGAGCCCGCCCCCGTGAGCCCGCCCGCGGGGGAGCGTCACCCACCGCCCCGGCGGGTCCGCTGGCGCGAGTCGTCGACCGCGGTCCGCGACCAGTCCAACTCGCCCGCGCGGTGGAGTTCGTCCAGCAGCACCCGCTGCAGCCGGTCCCAGATCCCGGCCTCCTGCCAGTCCCGCAGCCGACGCCAGCACGTCATGCCCGAGCCGTAGCCCAGCTCCTGCGGCAGCCACTCCCACTGGATCCCGGTGTGCAGCACGAACAGGATCCCCTGCAGGCAGCCGCGGTCGTTCGCGGACGGGCGGCCGAGGCCCTGCCGCCGCACCGGCAGTAACGGCTCGATCCGGCCCCACAGTTCGTCCGACACCAACCACGGCGGTCTCTTCCCCACGACGGGCCCAACGAGCCGACACCCGAACGGTCATGGGCCGTACCCCGTTCGGCCATCCACCCCGCCGTACTCAGGCCCGCCGCGAAGGCTCCGATCGCCTCCCCCGGGAGGTCCGGGACGCCTGGAGCGGCGGCGTCCGACCGGTGGTCGACGGAAGTCACCCCAGCTCAGGGGGCCGGTCGGCCTCGTTTATGCTCACACCCATGGCACTTGAATGGGAACAGATCATGGTCGACTCCGCCGACCCCATCGCCCTCGGGCACTGGTGGGCGGAGGCCCTCGGCTGGGTGGTGGTCGACGAGGACGAGGAGATCGTCGAGATCCGCCCCGAGCCGGACCGGCTGCCGGGGCTGCTCTTCGTGGCCGTCCCCGAGGGCAAGACGGTGAAGAACCGGCTCCACCCGGACTTCCGCCCCGACGACCAGCAGGCCGAGGTCGCCCGGCTGCTCTCCCTCGGCGCCCGGCGCGCCGCCCCCGTGCAGGACGAGCAGCACTGGGTGACCCTCCTCGACCCGGAGGGCAACGAGTTCTGCGTCCTGGGCGAGCGCAAGAGCTGAGCGGGTCCGGGCCGCCGTCCGGACGGAGCCGCCGTCGCTCCGCCGCCGGTGGCCCGGGGTGCGGCGTTCCCGAGCACGGATGATCGACCCCGTGGCGCGCTCCCCGGCGGCGGCTGCCCGGCGCGGAGGAGCCGGCCCTCCCTCCGCCTTCCTCCCGACTGAAAACAAGCACGCGTGCTTGATTTGTCCCCGGCTTACTGCCACGCTCGGTCGCGACCGGACACCCACCGGCCCGGCCGCAGCCTCGAACGGCGTTCGGGCGCAGCGGAGTTGGGGAGGAGAACCGTGCTGCGGATCGGCAATGCCTCGGGGTTCTACGGGGACAGGTTCGGGGCGTTCCGCGAGATGCTGGCGGGTGGGCCGTTGGACGTGCTGACCGGCGACTACCTGGCCGAGCTGACCATGCTGATCCTGGCCCGGGACCGGCTGCGCGACCCGTCACTGGGGTACGCGCGGACGTTCCTGGGGCAGGCCGAGGAGTGTCTCGCCGAGGCGCTCGACCGCGGGGTGCGGATCGTGGTGAACGCGGGCGGCCTGAACCCCGGACGGTTGGCCGCGCTGCTCGGGGAACTCGCCGGGCGCCAGGGCCTGCAGCCCCGGATCGGTTACGTCACGGGTGACGAACTCCTCCCCAAGGCCGAGGAGTTGGGCTGGACGGGGGAGGACCGGCGGCGTCCGCTGCTGGCCGCGAACGCCTACCTGGGGGCCTTCGGCATCGCCGAGTGCCTGCGCGCCGGGGCGGACGTGGTGGTGACCGGCCGGGTGACGGACGCGGCCCTGGTGGTCGGTCCCGGCATCGCGCACCACGGCTGGACCCCCGAAGACCTGGACGCCCTGGCCGGGGCGGTGGTGGCCGGTCACGTCCTGGAGTGCGGGGCGCAGGCCACCGGTGGGAACTACGCCTTCTTCACCGAGCACGACGTCGACCACCCGGGCTTCCCGATCGCCGAACTGCACGCCGACGGCAGCAGCGTGATCACCAAGCACCCCGGCACCGGCGGCGCGGTGACGGTGGAGACCGTCACCGCCCAACTCCTGTACGAGACGGGCGGACCGCGCTACCTCGGGCCGGACGTCACGGCCCGGCTGGACACCGTGACGCTCACCGCGCAGGGCCGCGACCGGGTCCGGATCGACGGGGTGCGCGGCGAGGCCCCGCCCGCCACCCTCAGGGTCGGGCTGAACCGGCTCGGCGGCTACCGCAACGAGCTGGTGTTCGTCCTCACCGGACTGGACACCGAGGCCAAATCCGCTCTGGTGCGACGCCAGTTGACCCGCGCCCTGACCGCCGCCCCGCCCGCGGACCCACCCACCGCCCCGCCCGCGGGTCCACCCGTGGACCCGATCACCGCGCCCCCCGCCGAACTGCGCTGGACCGAGACCCGCACCCACCACCCGGACGCCGACACCGAGGAGCGCGCCAGCACCCTGCTCCGGCTCACCGCCCGCGACCCGGACGAGCACCGGGTCGGACGCGCCCTCACCTCCGCCGCCGTCGAACTCGGCCTGTCCGGCTACCCGGGCTTCCACCTCGCCGCCCCACCCGCCCGGCCCAGCCCCTACGGCGTGTTCGAGACAAGGGAGTTGGACCGCCGAGCGGTCGACCACGCCGCCCACCTGCCCGACGGCACCCGCATCCCCGTCCCCCCGGCGCCGACCGTCACCACTCGCCAACCCCCGCTCCCCGCGCCGCCGTTGCCCCCGCCGCCCACTCCCGGACCGACCCGCCGCGCCCCGCTCGGCCTGGTCGCCGGGGCCCGCAGCGGCGACAAGGGCGGCGACGCCAACCTCGGCGTCTGGGCCCGCAGCGCGGCCGGCTGGCCCTGGCTGGTGCACACCCTCACCACCGCCAAGCTCCGCGAACTCCTGCCGGAGGCGAGCGAGTTGACCATCGAACGGCATCTGCTGCCGAACCTCCGGGCGGTCAACTTCACCCTCCACGGCCTGCTCGGCGAAGGCGTTGCCGCCCAGCACCGGTTCGACCCGCAGGCCAAGGCACTGGGGGAGTGGCTGCGCTCCCGCCACCTCGACATCCCGGAAACCCTCCTCCCGCCCTCCCCGCCCCCGCCGTCGCCCACCCCACCCCCGCCGCCGCACGCCCCGGAGGCCCCGCAGTGACCGTCCTGCCCACCCGGCTCGACCCGGCCGGGGCCGAGTACGCGGCCCACCGCGCCGCCATGCTGACCAAACTCGCCGAACTGGACGCCGAGCACGCCAAGGCGCTGGCCGGCGGCGGCCCCACGTACCTGGAACGGCACCACGGCCGGGGCAAACTGGCGGCCCGCGAACGGATCGAGCTGCTGCTCGACCCGGACGCGCCGTTCCTCGAACTCTCGCCGCTCGCCGCCTGGGGCAGCCCCTACCAGGTCGGCGCGGGGCTGGTCACCGGCATCGGCGCGGTGGCGGGCACCGAGTGCGTGATCACCGCCAACGACCCCACCGTGCGCGGTGGTTCGTCGAACCCGTGGACGCTGCGCAAGGCCCTGCGGGCCAACGAGATCGCCCTGCGCAACCGGCTCCCGCTGATCAACCTGGTCGAGTCCGGCGGCGCCGACCTGCCCAGTCAGAAGGAGGTGTTCGTCCCGGGCGGCGCCCTGTTCCGCGACCTGACCAGGCTGTCGGCGGCCGGGATCCCCACCGTGGCCGTGGTGTTCGGCAACTCCACGGCGGGCGGCGCGTACGTGCCGGGCCTGTCCGACCACGTGATCATGGTGAAGGAGCGGGCCAAGGTGTTCCTCGGCGGCCCGCCGCTGGTCAAGGTGGCCACCGGCGAGGAGTCCGACGACGAGTCGCTCGGCGGCGCCGAGATGCACGCCCGCACCTCCGGCCTCGCCGACCACCTCGCCCTCGACGAACCCGACGCGCTGCGGCTGGCCCGCCGGGTCGTCCACCGCCTGCACTGGCGCAAGTCCGGCCCGGCGCCCAGCAGTTCGTACCGGCCGCCGAAGTACCCGGAGGAGGAGCTGCTCGGCATCGTCCCCGGCGACCTCAGGACGCCGTTCGACCCGCGCGAGGTGATCGCCCGGATCGTCGACGGCTCCGACTTCGACGAGTTCAAGCCCCGCTACGGCACCGCCCTGGCCACCGGCTGGGCCACCCTGCACGGCCACCCGGTCGGCGTCCTGGCCAACGCCCGGGGCGTGCTGTTCAGCCAGGAGTCGCAGAAGGCGGCCCAGTTCATCCAGCTCGCCAACCAGCGCGACCGCCCATTGCTCTTCCTGCACAACACCACCGGCTACATGGTCGGCCGGGAGTACGAGCAGGGCGGCATCATCAAGCACGGCGCGATGATGATCAACGCGGTGGCGAACAGCACCGTCCCGCACCTGTCCGTCCTGATGGGCGCCTCGTACGGGGCGGGGCACTACGGCATGTGCGGCCGCGCCTACGACCCGCGCTTCCTGTTCGCCTGGCCCAGCGCCAAGTCCGCCGTGATGGGCCCGCAGCAACTCGCGGGCGTGCTCTCGCTGGTGGCCCGCCAGTCCGCCGCCGCCAAGGGGCAGCCGTACGACGAGGAGGCCGACGCCGCGATCCGCGCCGCCGTCGAGCAGCAGATCGAGGCCGAGTCGCTGCCGGTGTTCCTCTCCGGCCGCCTGCACGACGACGGGGTGATCGACCCGCGCGACACCCGCACCGTCCTCGGCCTGTGCCTGTCCGCGATCCACAGCGGCCCGGTCGAAGGTGCCCGCGGCTACGGCGTCTTCCGGATGTGACCACCAACAGCCTTACCCAGGAAGGGAACTGACGAGTGATCAGCTCACTGCTGGTGGCCAACCGGGGCGAGATCGCCCGCCGGATCCTGCGCACCTGCCGCACCCTCGGCATCGCCACCGTCGCCGTGTACGCCGATCCGGACGCCGACGCCCGGCACGTCCGGGAGGCCGACACCGCCGTCCGGCTGCCCGGCGCCGCCCCCGCCGACACCTACCTGCGCGCCGACCTGCTGGTCCGCGCCGCCCTCGACGCCGGGGCCGACGCCGTCCACCCCGGGTACGGATTCCTGTCCGAGAGTGCCGAGTTCGCGCAGGCCGTGCTCGACGCCGGGCTGCGCTGGATCGGCCCGCCACCCGCCGCCATCGCCGCGATGGGCTCCAAGACCGCCGCCAAGCGGCTGATGGCCGCCGCGGGCGTCCCCGTCCTCACCATCGGGCCCGAACCCGCCGCCACCGACCTGCCGCTGCTGGTCAAGGCCGCGGCGGGCGGCGGCGGACGCGGCATGCGGGTGGTCCGCACCCTCGCCGAACTCCCGGACGCGCTGGCCGCAGCCCGCGCCGAGGCCGCCGCCGCGTTCGGCGACGACGAGGTGTTCTGCGAACCGTACCTGCCCACCGGCCGCCACCTCGAGGTGCAGCTGCTCGCCGACGCCCACGGCACCGTCTGGGCCGTCGGCGACCGCGACTGCTCGCTCCAGCGCCGCCACCAGAAGGTGATCGAGGAGGCCCCCGCCCCCGGCCTCGCCCCCGACCTGCGGGAGCGCCTGCACGCCGCCGCCACCGCCGCCGCCCGCGCCGTCGGCTACCAGGGCGCGGGCACCGCCGAGTTCCTGCTCGCCCCCGACGGACGCCTCGCCTTCCTGGAGATGAACACCCGCCTCCAGGTCGAGCACCCCGTCACCGAGTGCGTCACCGGACTCGACCTGGTCGCCCTCCAACTCGCCGTCGCCGAAGGCGAGAAGCTCCCCGCCGACCCGCCCCCCACCCGCGGCTGCGCGATCGAGGCCAGGCTCTACGCCGAGGACCCGGCCCGCGGCTGGCAGCCCGCCACCGGAGACCTCCACCTGCTCGAACTCCCCGGCGCCGACGTCGAGTTCGCCACCCTCCCGACCCCCACCGGACTGCGCCTGGACGCCGGAGCCGGCTCGGGCGACCGGATCACCGCCCACTACGACCCGCTGCTCGCCAAGGCCGTCGCCTGGGCCCCCACCCGCGCCGCCGCCGCTCGCCGCCTCGCCGACGCCCTCGCCCGCGCCCGCCTGCACGGCCCCGCCACCAACCGCGACCTGCTGGTCCGCGCCCTGCGCCACCCCGACTTCCTGGCCGGCCGCGTCCACACCGCCCTGCTCGCCGACCACCACGCCGAACTCACCGCCCCTGACGGCGCATCCACCCCGCTCGCCGCCCTGGCCGCCGCCCTCGCCGACGCCGCCGACCGCCGCGGCCCGCTGCGCCACCTCCCCTCCGGCTGGCGCAACCTCCCCTCCCAGCCGCAGACCAAGCGCTACCGCACCGCGGACGGCACCGAACTCGACGTCCGCTACCGCCTCACTCGCGACGGACTGCGCGCCGACGACCACCCCGACGTCCAACTCCTGCACAGCGCCCCCGACTCCGTCGAGCTGGCGGTCGGCCCGCTGCGCCGCCGCTACCGGATCGCCCGGTACGGCGACCGGGTCTTCGTCGACACCCCCACCGAGCACCACGCCCTCACCGCCGTCGACCGCCACCCCGCCCCCACCGCCCCGCTCGCCCCCGGCACCCTGCTCGCCCCGATGCCCGGCACCGTCGTCCGGATCGACGCCCGGCCCGGCGACCGGGTCGCCGCCGGGCAGGTGCTGCTGCGGATCGAGGCGATGAAGATGGAGCACCGCATCACCGCCCCCGCCGACGGCATCCTCACCGACCTGCCCGCCACCCTCGGCCACCAGGTGGAGGCCGGAGCCGTCCTCGCCGTCGTCCGCCCCAGCACCGAGCCCACCGACCCCGCGTGAACCCGTCCCCGGGAGGACCCGCCGTGCCCGCACCGCTGACCGACACCCAGGAACAGCACGACCTGCGCGCCGCCGTCGCGGCCCTCGCCGCCCGCTACGGCCGCGACTACTTCCAGCGCAAGGCCCGCGCCGGTGAGCCGGTGCGCGAACTCTGGTCCGAGGCCGCCAAAGCGGGCTACCTCGGCGTCAACCTCCCCGCCGAGTACGGCGGCGGAGGCGCGGGCATCACCGAACTCGCGCTCGTCCTCGAAGAGTTGGGCGCGGCAGGCTGCCCCCTGCTGATGCTGATCGTCTCCCCGGCGATCTGCGGCACCGTCATCGCCCGCTTCGGCACCGAGGCGCAGAAGCAGCGCTGGCTGCCCGCCCTCGCCGACGGCACCGCCGTGATGGCCTTCGGCATCACCGAACCCGACGCGGGCTCCAACTCCCACCGCATCTCCACCACCGCCCGCCGCGACGGCACGGACTGGCTGCTCACCGGCCGCAAGGTCTTCGTCTCCGGCATCGACCAGGCCGACGCCGTCCTCTTCGTCGCCCGCACCGAGACCGTCGACCCGGAAGGGGGCCGCACCGGCCGCCTCCGACCCGCCCTGTTCGTCGTCCCGCGCGACACCCCCGGCTTCGAGTACCGGCCCATCCCGATGGAACTGACCGCCCCCGAGAAGCAGTTCCAGGTCTTCCTGGACGAGGCCCGGCTCCCCGCCGACGCCCTGGTCGGCGACCAGGACTCCGGCCTGCTGCCACTCTTCGCGGGCCTCAACCCCGAACGCATCATGACCGCCGCCTTCACCCTCGGCATCGCCCGCCACGCCCTCGCCACCGCCGTCTCCTACGCCCGCACCCGCACCGTCTGGGACCGCCCCATCGGCGCCCACCAGGGCATCGCCCACCCCCTCGCCCAGTGCGCCATCGAGGTCGAACTGGCCCGCCTGATGACCCGCAAGGCCGCCCAGCTGTACGACGCGGGCCACGACCGGGCCGCGGGCGAGGCCGCGAACATGGCCAAGTACGCGGCGGGCGAGGCCTCCTGCCGCGCCGTCGACCAGGCCGTCCAGACCCTCGGCGGCAACGGCCTCACCCAGGAGTACGGCCTCGCCGCGCTGATCACCGCCACCCGGGTCGGCCGGGTCGCCCCCGTCAGCCGGGAGATGATCCTCAACTACGTCGCCCAGCACACCCTGGGCCTGCCCCGCTCCTACTGACCGCGATCCGCCCGCCCGCGCCGGATAACCGCTTCCACCCGCCCGGAAGTTGATGATAGACAGTCAACCGTGTCCAGCGATCATGACTTCCCCGCCCTGCTGAGCCTGCTCGACGACCGCTCCGCGGCCTTCCGCGAAGCCCTCGCCGCCGCCCCCGCCCTCGACGCCAAGGTCCCGACCTGCCCCGAGTGGACGCTGCACGAGCTGGCCCAGCACCTCGGCCAGGGCCAGCGCTTCTGGGCGGCGATCGTCACCGCCGGAGCCTCCGAGACACCCCCGCCCCGCCCCACCGAGCCCGCCCCCACCGAGCGGGAGGCCCTGACCGCCTGGTTCACCGCCTCCACCGACCAACTCCTGGACGCCCTCCGCGAGGCCGGCCCCGAAGCCCCCTGCTGGACGTGGTGGGGGCCGGCGCAGTCCCCGCAGAACGCCCTGGCCGCGGCCCGCCGCCGCCTCAACGAGACCGCCGTCCACACCTACGACGCCCAGCTCGCCGCGGGCACCCCCGCCGCCGTCCCCGCCGAGGTCGCCCGCGAGAGCGTCGACGAGTTCCTCCACACCTGCTGCTCCACCACCGTCGCCTGGCCCCACGCCCCCGCGACCCTCGCCTTCCGGGCCACCGACGGCCCCACCTGGCACCTCGCCCTCTCCCCGTCCGGCGCCCACGCCACCCGCACCCCCACCACCACGCCCCCCGACGCCACCATCCGCGGCACCGCCGCCGAGATCCTCGCCGTCCTCTACGGCCGCACCCCCATCGAAGCCCTCCCCGTCGAGGGCGACCCCGAGCCCTTCCACCAGCTCTACGCCTGGGACCCGGAGGCATAAGAGCCCCGTCCCGAGAGCCCCGCCACGAGAGCCCCGCCAGGGGCTCGGGGAACGGCGAGTCCGAGCTGCTGCCGGCCGGAGCCCATCGATGTGCCCGTGCTGCTTCGGGCCGCCTGAACAGAACCCGAAGCAACGGCACGCACCGGCAATGCACCGCCAGCAGTCCCGAGCCCGCCGTTCCCCGGGCCCCTGATCTCACCCCCCGCCTGCCGAAAGGTGATCCCCGTGAACGACGCCGACCTCGCCCGCCGGGCCGCCGAGCTGGGGGCGCAGGTGGTCCGGAGCACCCCCTGGCAGCGCGTCGCCCGCAAGGACAAGGGCGGCGGCGACTTCGCGACCGCCGCCGACCTCGCCGCGGAGCAGGTCGTCCTCGGTCTACTACGCCAGGCCCGTCCCGGTGACGCGTTCACGGGGGAGGAGAGCGGCCACGCCGGAGACCGCGCCGCCCCCCGCCAGTGGCTGGTCGACCCCCTGTGCGGGACGCTCAACTTCGCGGTGGGCACCCACCTGGTGGCCGTCAACGTCGCCCTGCGCGAGCACGGCCGGACGACCGCCGCCGCCACCGCCGACCCGTACACCGGAGAGACCTTCTGGACCGACGGCACCACCGCGCACCTGCGCCGCGACGGCCGCGACACCCCGCTCGTCCCGTCCGCCGACTCCCGGCTGGTCGACCTCAACCTGGACCCGCCCTACCCGAACGCCCCGGCGCTGCGGGTCGCGCGGCTGCTCACCGACCCCGACTTCGAACGGGACTTCCGCCCCCGGGTGGTCTCCACCACCCTCGCGGTCGCCTGGGTCGCGGCGGGACGCCGCGCCGGGTACGTGACGGACGGGCACCTGGCGGACAGCGTCCACTTCGCGGCGGGCATCGCGCTCTGCGAGGCCGCGGGCTGCACCGTCACCGACCTGCGCGGCGCGCCGCTGCACAGCGGGGTGGGCGGCCTGATCGCCGCGGCCGACCCGGAGACCCACGCCCGCCTGCTCGACCTGCTCTCCCGCCAGGAGCGCCCGTCCGCCCCCGCATAGGCCCGTCACGCCCCGCCGACCCCGCCCGCACCCGCACCCGCACAGGCCCGTCACGCCCCCCGCCCGCCCGTACGCCCGTAAGCCCGTCGCGCGCCCTGGTGGCGGCCCCGGGCCCCCGGCACGCTTGCACCCGCGCCCGCACACCCCGCGGCCGCGCCCGCCGAGCCGCCCGGAGGCCCGCATGGTGTTCCACAGCGACTACCCGCCCGTCGACCCGCTCGACCTGCCGGTCCACGAGGCCGTCCTCGGCGGCTGCGCCACCGGCGAGCACGCCGACCGCCCGGCGCTGGTCGACGGGCTGACCGGCCGGAGCGTCAGCTACCGGGAGCTGGACGCGGGCAGCCGTCGCCTCGCCGCGGGGCTGGCCGAGGCGGGGGTGGGCCGGGGCGACGTGGTGGC
This sequence comes from Kitasatospora sp. NPDC001540, assembly GCF_042894345.1. Classification (NCBI taxonomy): domain Bacteria; kingdom Bacillati; phylum Actinomycetota; class Actinomycetes; order Kitasatosporales; family Streptomycetaceae; genus Kitasatospora; species Kitasatospora sp. NPDC001540. The sequence goes on along the minus strand of NZ_JBIAVO010000032.1, from coordinate 35,936 downwards.
GCTGTTCAGCCCCAACTCGATCGCCTACCCGCTGGCGTTCTACGGCACGACCCGCACGGGGGCGACCGTCACCCCGGTGAGCTCGCTCGCCACCCCGTCCGAGCTGGCGGGCCAGTTGCGCGACAGCGACGCCCGCTGGATCGTCACCACCGCCGAGCTGCTGCCCGTCGCCCGGCAGGCGGCCGCCGAGCACCCGGTCGCCGAGATCTTCGTCTGCGACGGGGCCGCGGGCCACCGCTCGCTCGCCGACCTCGCCGCCACCGCCGCCCCCGAGCCGGAGCCGCGGATCGACCCGGCCGCCGACCTGGCCGTGCTGCCGTACTCCAGCGGGACGACCGGCCTGCCCAAGGGCGTGATGCTCACCCACCGCTCGGTGTCCACCAACCTGGTCCAGGTCGACGCCCTGCTCGGCCCGGCCCCGGGCGAGCGCGTCCTGGCCGCGCTGCCGTTCTTCCACATCTACGGCCTGACCGCCCTGCTCAACCGCCCGCTGCGGGCCCGCTCCACCGTGGTGGTGCTGCCCCGCTTCGACCTGGAGCAGTTCCTGTCCGCGATCCAGCGCCACCGGATCGAGGCGGTGTACGTGGCCCCGCCGATCGTGCTGGCGCTGGCCAAGCACCCGCTGGTCGACCGCTTCGACCTGTCCTCCGTGCGCTACGTGCTCTCCGCCGCCGCCCCGCTGGACGCCGAGCTGGCCGCCGCCGCGGCCCGCCGCCTGGGCCTGCCGCACCTGCTGCAGGGCTACGGCATGACCGAGCTCTCCCCGGTCACCCACGTCGTCCCGCCCGGCGACCCCCACCCGCCGGTCGGCACCGTCGGCCGCCTCGTCCCCGGCACCGAACTGCGGATCCGCTCGCTGGACGCCCCGCACCGCGACCTCGGCCCCGGCGAGGACGGCGAGCTGCTGCTGCGCGGCCCGCAGCTGATGGCGGGCTACCTCGGCAAGGAGCCCGACACCGCGGCCACCGTCGACCCGGAGGGCTGGCTGCACACCGGCGACGTCGGCCGGGTCGACGCCGAGGGCTGGCTGTTCGTGGTCGACCGGGTGAAGGAGCTGATCAAGTACAAGGGCCACCAGGTCGCCCCGGCCGAGCTGGAGGCCCTGCTGCTCACCCACCCGGGCATCGTCGACGCCGCCGTGGTCGGCGTCCCCGACGCCCACGGCGCCGAGCACCCCAAGGCGTACGTGGTGCCCGCGTTCGGCTGCGAGCTGGCCGAGCAGGAGGTGGTCGAGTACGTGGCCCGCCGGGTCGCCCCGTACAAGAAGGTCCGCGAGGTGGAGTTCCTGGAGGTGGTGCCGAAGTCCGCCGCCGGCAAGATCCTGCGCCGCGAGCTGCGGGCCCGGGCAGCGGAGCGGGGACGGCGGCCGGACGGCGGTGCATAGGATCGGTGGCACCGGGGCCCACCCGCCGCCCCGGCCCGAACGCGCCGAGCAGGAGCCGCCGATGACGACCAGCCTCCCCGCCGCCCGCACGCCCCGGCAGGACCGCAGCCGGGCCACCCGCCGGCGACTGCTGGAAGCGGCGGTGGAGTGCCTGGCCGAGCTCGGCTGGAACGGTTCCACGGTGCTGGTGGTCGCCGAGCGGGCGGGCGTCACCCGAGGCGCCGCCCAGCACCACTTCCGCACCCGCGAGGACCTGTTCACCGCCGCCGTCGAGCACGTCGCCGCCGAGCGCCTGGCCGCCGTGCTGGCGCGGGCCGAGCAGCTGCCGCCGCCCGGCCCGGCCCGCACCGAGGCCGTGGTGGAGATGATCGTCCGCCTCTACACCGGCCCGCTGTTCCGCGCCGCGCTGCACCTGTGGGTGGCCGCCGCCACCGAGCAGCCGCTGCGCGAACGCATCGTCAGCCTGGAGAACCACGTCGGCCGGGAGGCGCACCGGGCCGCCGTCGAGTGCCTGGGCGCGGACGAGTCCGCCACCGGCGTCCGGGAGACCGTCCAGGCCACCCTCGACCTGGCCCGCGGCCTGGGCCTGGCCAACCTGCTCACCGACGACGGCCCGCGCCGGGCCGGTGTCGTCCGCCAGTGGTCCCGGCTGCTGGACGCCGCGCTCGCCGGGTGACACCGTGCCGGAACGGTTCGTGACCGGCAGTTGGGGGTCGCACCCTTGCCCGAACCGGTCCGAATCGAGCAGACTCGCATCTCCGGTCCGACGGCCCGCACGACCACCAGTCGCCAGCGCCCGGCGGGCCGTGCAGTCTGGTGGAAGCCGGAACGACCGGCGGAACCGGGAAGGTACCGGGCAGGTGGCCAACTGAGCACGCACGGGTTCGAACACAGGCCCGGCCGCGACGCGGCGGGCGCCGCTTCCGCGCGCCTGGCCGGGCACCGCCTGGTCCCGCTGGCCACGGCCCTGGTCCAGGAGGACGGCCGGGTGCTGCACTGGAGCCAGGAGGCCGAGGCGCTCACCGGCTGGAGCGCCGAGCAGGCCGTCGGCGCCCACCCCGTCCAACTGCTGCTGCCCGAACAGGACCGGGCCGCCGCCGAGAAGCTCTTCGACCGCCTGGTCGCCGGACGCGGCTGGACCGGCACCCACCCCGTCCGCCGCCGCGACGGCTCCACCGTCGAGCTGGAGTTCCACACCTACCCGATCGCCGGGCCCGACGGCCGCACCCTGCTGCTGGCCACCGCCTCCGACACCGAGGCCCTGCACGAGGTCGAGTCCGACCTGGCGATCCTGGACGGCTTCTTCGACCAGTCCCCGATCGGCCTGGCCGTCTACGACACCGAGCTGCGCTTCGTCCGGCTGAACGAGGCGCTCGCCCGGATCAACGGCCTCAGCGCCGAGGAGCACCTCGGCCGCCGGATCTCCGCCGTGCTGCCCGGCATCAACGCCCACGAGATCGAGAACGTGATGCGGCAGGTGATCGCCACCGGCAAGCCCGTGGTCGACGCCCGCTCGCACGGCCGCGTCCCCGGCGACCCGCGCCGCGACCGGGCCTGGTCGGCGTCCTACTTCCGGCTGGAGGACTCCACCGGCAAGGTGCTCGGCGTCTCCTCCTCCATCATCGACGTCACCGAGCGCTTCCAGGCCGAGGCCCGCGCCTCCCGCGCCCAGGAGCGGCTGACCCTGCTCGCCTCGGCCGGCGCCCGGATCGGCACCACCCTCGACCTCAAGCGCACCGCCGAGGAGATGGTCGAGGCGATCGTCCCGAAGTTCGCCGACTTCGCCACCGTCGACCTGCTGGAGCCCGTGCTGCGCGGCGAGGAGCCCGCCCCGATCCAGCCCGACCGCCCCATCCAGGTCCGGGCCGTCGCGGTCGGCGAGGCCTACGGCTCCGGCCTGACCGGTGCCGCCGACGCCGTCGGCGGCACCACCGAGTACGGACCGCACCGGGTCTACGCCCAGTGCCTGCGCAGCGGCCGCCCGCTGCTCAAGCCGCACGTGGACGAGGAGGTGCTGCGCGGCCTGGTCCCCGACCCCTCCCGGGTCGCCCCCGGCATCGCCGCCGGCATCCACTCCTACCTGCTGGTGCCGCTGATCGCCCGCGGCATGGTGCTCGGCGGCGCCGAGTTCGTCCGCACCCGCAACCCTGAGCCGTTCGGCGCCGCCGACGTCTCGCTCGCCGAGGAACTCGTCGCCCGCACCGCCCTGGCCATCGACAACGCCCGGCTCTACCGCCGCGAGCGCGAGACCGCCCTCACCCTGCAGCGCAGCCTGCTGCCGCAGGAGATCCACCGCACCCTGGGCCTGGAGATCGCCCACCGCTACCTGCCCTCCAGCGTGGTCAGCGAGGTCGGCGGCGACTGGTTCGACGTCGTCCCGCTGTCCTGCGGGCGCGTCGCCCTGGTGGTCGGCGACGTGATGGGGCACGGCATCCGGGCCGCCGCCACGATGGGCCAACTGCGCACCGTCGCCCGCACCCTGGCCACCCTCGACCTGCCGCCCGAACAGGTCCTCGGCCGCCTCGACGAGACCGCCTCCGCGATCGGCGAGGGCCAGTTCGCGACCTGCGTGTGCGCCGTGTACGACCCCGTCGACCGCAGTGTGGTGATCTGCTCGGCCGGCCACCTGCCGCCCGTCCGGGTCGACCCCGACGGCACCGCGCACGTCGTCGACCTGCCGCCCGGGGTCCCGCTCGGGATCGGCGGCGGCGCCTTCGAGTCGATCGAGTTCACCCTGCCGCCCGGCGCGACCTTCGCGCTCTACACCGACGGCCTGGTCGAACGCCGCGGCCGCGACCTCGACGAGGGCATCGACCTGCTCGCCCGCACCCTCGCCACCCCCGGCCGCACCCTGGAGGAGAGCTGCGACGCCGCGCTCTCCGCCCTGGTCACCGACGGCACCGAGGACGACATCGCCATGATCATGGCCCGCGTCCTGCCCGTCCCCGCCGACCGGATCGCCACCCTGCTGCTGCCCGTCGAGGGCCCGCTGCCCGCCCGCGCCCGCCGCTTCACCCGCGCCACCCTGGACGCCTGGGGCCTGTCCGCCCTCACCGACTACGCCGAACTGGTGGTCAGCGAACTCGTCACCAACGCCCTGCTGCACGCCGACGCCCCCCGCCGCCTGCGGATCTTCCGCGACCGCACCCTCACCCTGGAGGTCTCCGACGCGGGCGGCCAGCCGCCCCGGCTGCGCAGCTCCGCCGAGGAGGACGAGGGCGGCCGCGGCATCCACCTGATCAGCGAGCTCGCGCACCGCTGGGGGAGCCGCCCCACCAAGCACGGCAAGGTGGTCTGGGCGGAGATCGAACTCCCGTACCGCGCGGGCTGACACCCGCCCGGGCGCGACCGCTCGCCCGGCGCGCCGCGCTGCCGGAGAGTCGGAGCAACCACGCCGTCGACCGAAAGGCCCGCCGTGCACCTCCGTCCCCTCGCCGCCGTCGGCCTGCTCGCCCTCGCCGCCGGAGCGGCCGCCCTCACCACCCCGGCCCCGGCGCCCGCCGCCGACCCGTCCCCCGCCCCGTCGCCCAGCACCGCCCCCGCGCCGACCGGCACCGGCCAGCCGCCGGAGAGCCCGTCCCCTTCGCCCGCCGCGTCCCCCTCGCCCGAGGCGTCCTCCTCGCCCGAGGCGTCCTCCGCGCCGCAGGGGCCACCGACGGCCGTCACGATCACCGGGGCCGTCCTCGACCCGAAGGTCCCCAGCCGGGTCCGGGTCGCCCTCGCCTACACCTGCGCGCCCACCGGCCAGCCCCGCTCGCTGAACACCTCGGTCGAGCAGCCCGACCCCGAGGACCCCGCCACCACCGCCTTCGGCTCCACCCGCACCTTCCCGGCCCTGGTGGTCTGCGACGGCACCCCGCAGACCCAGACCGTCACCGTCCAGTCCAAGACCAGCAACTGGCTCACCGGCACCGACTCCGTGGTGGTCACCACCCTCACCGACCTCGGCGCCACCCCGCCCGCCGCCGCCGACGCCCGCCGGATCCCCCTCGACCTGCCGCCCGCCCCCTGACCCCGCGTCAGCCGACCGGCCCCCGCCCCCGGCGCGCCGCCCGCCCGCCGCCGCCGACGCCTCCGAGACTGGACGCCCGACGGAAGGGGACCCCGCCATGGCCAGCCAGCCCACGACAGTCGACGCCCCGGCCCGGGAGGTGCGCCGCTGGCGGGCCCTCGCGGTGTGCCTGGTGGCCGGGTTCATGACCCTGCTCGACGTCTCCATCGTCAACGTCGCCCTGCCGTCGGTGCGCAGCGGGCTGCGGATGTCCGAAGCCGGGCTCCAGTGGGTGCTCTCCGGCTACTCGCTGGCCTTCGGACTCGTCCTGGTCCCGGCCGGGCGGCTCGGCGACGCGGTCGGCCGCCGTCCGGTCTTCCTCACCGGCCTCGCCCTGTTCACCGCCACCAGCGCACTGGCCGGCGCCGCCCAGAACGAGGCCTGGCTGGTCGTCGCCCGGCTGCTGCAGGGCATGTCCGGCGGACTGCTCGTCCCGCAGGTCTCCGGCTTCATCCAGCAGCTGTTCCGCGGCGAGGAACGCGCCCGCGCCTTCGGCCTGCTCGGCACCACCATCGGCTTCTCCACCGCCGTCGGCCCGCTGCTCGGCGGCCTGCTGATCGCCGCGTTCGGCACCGCCGAGGGCTGGCGCTGGGTCTTCTACGTCAACCTGCCGATCGGCCTGGTCGCCCTGCCCTTCGCCCGCCGCCTGCTGCCCGCGCCCACCCCCGACACCTGCGCCCGCCGCGACTTCGACCCGGTCGGCGTGCTGCTGCTCGGCCTCGGCACCGTCCTGCTGCTGCTCCCGCTGGTCCAGGCCCAGTGGCACGACGTCCGCAAGTGGCTGCTGCTGGCCGGCTCCGCGCTCGTCCTGGTCGCCTTCGCGCGGTGGGAGCACCACTACGCCCGGCGGCGCGAGCCGCTCGTCCACCCCGAACTGTTCCGCACCCGCTCCTTCACCGGCGGCGCGCTGGTCTCGCTGCTCTACTTCGCGGGCTTCACCGCGGTCTTCTTCGTCTTCACCCTCTACCTGCAGTCCGGCCGCCACTACAGCGCCCTCCAGGCGGGACTGGCCATCACCCCCTTCGCCCTGGCCTCCGCGGTCGCCTCCACCGTCGGCGGACGCCTGGTCACCCGCCACGGCCGCCAGCTGATCGCCACCGGCCTCACCACCGTCGCCGTCGGCCTCGCCCTCGCCGCCCTCGCCGTCCACCTCTTCGACGGCCCCGAGGTCGGCTGGGCCACCGCCCTCCCGCTCCTGCTGGCGGGCCTCGGCAGCGGCCTGGTGGTCTCCCCGAACCAGGCCCTCACCCTCAACGAGGTCCCCGTCACCCGGGCGGGCTCCGCCGGGGGCGTCCTGCAGACCGCCCAGCGGATCGGCTCCGCCGCGGGCATCGCCACCGTCGGAGCCACCTTCTTCTCCCACCTGCACACCCCCGCCGACTACCCCGCCGCCTTCCAGCTCAGCCTCGCCGTCGTCCTCGCCTTCGTCCTGCTCGCCCTCCTGGCCGCCACCCGCCACTGAGCGCCGCCAAGCAGCCGAGAAGGCCCCCGCACGAGGTCCCCCGCACGAGGTCCCCCGCACGAGGTCCCCCGCACGAGGGCCCCCGCACGAGGGCCCCGTCAGGGGCCCGGGGAACGGCGGGTCCGAGCTGCTGCCGGCCGGAGCCCATCGATGTGTCCGTGCTGCTTCGGGCCGCCTGAACAGAACCCGAAGCAACGGCACGCACCGTCAGCAGCCCCGGCCCCGCCGTCCCCCGGGCCCCGGACGCCCGCCCTACAGCCCCGCAACCCCTCGCACCGCGACCCGCAGCGCCGCCACCGGATCCCCGACCGGGCTGCTCGCGCGCCAGCCCACGAACCCGTCCGGACGGACCAGCACCGCGCCGCCCTCGCGCACCCCGTAGACCGCGGGCCAGCCGCTGGGCCCGGCGGGGCGGGGTCCGGCCGCGGGGGCGTCGGCGACGGGCTCGGGGACGAGGTCGCCGCCCTCGCCGACCAGCAGGCACCTGATCGGCACGCCCGTCTCCCCGGTCACCGCCCGGGCCGCCTCCGGCCACCGCCCGCCGCCCTGCGCGGGCGCCAGCAGCACCGGCTCGCGCTCGAACAGGTCCAGGGTGGACAGCCGCCGCCCGTCGCGGTCGCGCAGCCACAGGTGCGGGGCCCGGGTGCCGACCTCGCCGGTCGCGGCGAAGCGCTCCGGCACGACCCCGGCGGTGGCGTCCGCGCCGACCAGCGCGCCCTCGGTGTAGCGGTAGCCGAGCGCGACCGCGAGCACGTTGGTGCGCGGCCCGCCGACCGGCGCGGCGTCGAAGCCGGGGTGCTGGTGCTCCACCGAGCGCGCCGCGGCCCGGGCCGCGGTCTGCACGGCCACCGGCCGCCGCTCCGCCCCGTACGACTCCAGCAGGCGCGGTCCGCCCCAGCCCGCCAGCACCGCGGCGAGCTTCCAGGCCAGGTTGTGCGCGTCCTGGATGCCGGTGTTGGAGCCGAACGCCCCGGTGGGCGGCATCTCGTGGGCGGAGTCGCCGCACAGGAAGACCCGTTCGGCGCCGTACCGGTCGGCGACCCGTTCGGCGGCGTGCCAGGGGGCGCGGCCGGTGATCTCCACGTCGAGGTCGGGGACGCCGGCCGCGGCCCGGATGTGCGCCGTGCAGCGGGCGTCGGTGAAGTCCTCGACCCGTTCGCCGCGCTCGGGGTGCCAGGGCAGGTGGAAGACCCACTCCTCGCGGTTGTCGACGGGCAGCAGCGCGCCCGCCCCGGCCGGGTCGGTCAGGTAGCAGGCGATGAACAGCCGGTCGCCGACCACCTCGGCGAGCCGCTTGGCGCGGAAGGTGACGGAGACGTTGTGGAACAGGTCGCCGCGCCCGGACTGCCCGATGCCCAGCCGCTCGCGGACGGGGCTGCGCGGCCCGTCCGCGGCGAGCAGGTAGTCGGCCCGGACGGTGCGCTCCTCGCCGGTGGCCCGGTCGCGCAGCAGCGCCGTCACCCCGTCGGCGTCCTGCTCGAAGGAGACCAGCTCGGTGTTGAACCGGATGTCCCCCCGCCGGGCGGCGTGCCGCAGCAGTACCGGTTCGAGGTCGTTCTGGCTGCACAGGCACCACCCGGACGGGCTGAACCTGGCCAGCCCGCCACCCGGGTCGATCTCCCGGAACAGCCACTCCTGCTCGCCGCCGGAGAGCGTCTCGGCCTGCAGGATGCCGTGGTTGTCGGCCAGCACCGAAGCGGCCGTCCGGATGTCCTCCTCCACCCCGGCGACCCGGAACAGCTCCATGGTGCGGAGGTTGTTGCCGCGGCCGCGCGGGTGCCGGGAGGTCTCGGCGTGCCGCTCCACCAGCAGGTGCGGCACGCCGAGCCGACCGAGGAAGAGCGAGGCCGAGAGCCCCACCAGCGATCCGCCCGTGATCAGGACCGGAACCCGGTCCGCCATCTGTGTGTTCATCGACTCTGCTCCATCCGTGCAGGGCGCGGGGCGCGCCAGACCGGACATCCATCCCCCGTCGCTGACGGGCACTCAGGGTGCTTCGCCCGGATGGCCCCGAAGTCTCGCGCGGCCCCCGTCGGCGTCTGACGATCGAGGGCGAACCATCGCCCGTCCGCCGGGCGCACCGGCCGGCACCGGCCGGGGTCCGCCACCGGCGAGGGTCTCTCCGCAGACGAACCGCGAACCGACGACAGGAACCCACCACCATGACCCTGCTCTCCGCCACCGAGGAGACCACCACCGGCACGGACCGGCCCACCCCGGGCCGGCTCCGCGTCATCCTGATGCTGGAGGTCTACGAAGGCGCCCAGGACCGCTTCCTGGACGCCTACGAGCTGCTCCGCTACCAGGTCTCGTCCGTCCCCGGACACGTCAGCGACCAGCTCTGCCAGTCCATCGACGACCCGTCCCGCTGGCTGATCACCAGCGAGTGGGAGAGCGCGGAGCCGTTCCTGGCCTGGGTCGACAGCCCCGCCCACCGCGAGATGGTCAAGCCGATGCACGGCTGCGTCCGCGACAACCGCTCGTTGCGCTACACCGTGCTGCGCGAGACCCGCGGCACCACCGCCACCGACACCACCGCCCCGCCGCTGCGTCCCGGCGAGCACCACCCCGCCGTCCCCGGCACCCCCCGCCCCGGCCCGGACGGGGTGGTGCGGCACGCGCTCAGCTTCACCGTGAAGCCCGGCACCGAGGCCGGGGCGGCCGAACTGCTGGCCGACTACCGCTCCCCGCAGGCCCGGGTCGACGACACCACCCGCCTGCTGCGCACCTCGCTGTTCATGCGCGGCAACCGGATCGTGCGCTGCGTCGAGGTGGCCGGCGACCTGACCGCCGCGCTGCGGCACGTCGCCCGGCAGCCCGAGGTGCGGGCCGTCGAGGAGGCGATCAACCCGTACCTGGAGGAGGACCGCGACCTGGACGACCCGCTGTCCGCCCGCGACTTCTTCCAGCGCGCCGCGCTGCCCGCCGTCCACCACCACGCCGCCCTGAAGTCCGGCCCGGTGCAGCGGCACGCCTACCTCTACCCCGTCCGCCCCGGCGCCGGCGGCGCCCTCGCCGAGCTGCTGTCCGAGGAGGACGAGCACGCCGCCGCCGACCCCGGCGGCCCGCTGGTGCGCGCCACCGTCCACCGGCGCGAGGACCTGGTGGTCCGGCTGGTCGACCTGCTCGGCGACCCCGCCGACGACCCCGCCACCGCCCTCGGCCTGGCCGGACCGCGCGCCGCCGCCGTCCTCGGCAAGCTCACCGAACCCGCCGAGCGCACCCACGAGGGCCTGCGCCGCCTGCTCGCCGAGTGCGCGATGACCTCCGTCACCGACCGCAGCTCGGCCGAGGACTGACCACCCCAACCCCCCCCAGCACACCCCGCCACGAGAGGAAGACCACCGTGACCACCGAGATGCCACGCATCGTCCACGTCGACGACGCGCCCCCCAACCGCAAGCGCGGCGGAGACCTGCGGGCCATGCTCACCCCGCCGGCGGTCGGCGCGACCAGCGGATTCATGGGAGTGGCGATCGTCGAACCGGGCGACCGGATCGGCGAGCACTACCACCCGTACTCCGAGGAGTTCGTGTTCGTGATCTCCGGCGAGCTGGAGGTCGACCTGGACGGCGTGCCGCAGCGCCTGCGGCCCGACGAGGGACTGATGATCCCGATCGGGATGCGGCACCGCTTCCGCAACGTCGGCAGCACCGAGGCCCGGATGGTCTTCCACCTCGGACCGCTCGCCCCGCGGCCCGAACTCGGCCACGTCGACACCGAGGAGACCGCGGAAGCCGGACCGCCGGAACCGGCCGGGGCGGCCTCGTGACGCGCCGGGTCGCGGTGACCGGGATCGGCGTGGTCGCCCCCGGCGGCATCGGCGTCCCCCGGTTCTGGTCACTGCTCACCGAGGGCCGCACCGCCACCCGCGGCATCACCCTGTTCGACCCGGAGGGCTTCCGCTCCCGGATCGCCGCCGAGTGCGACTTCGACCCCGCCGTGCACGGCCTCACCCCCGAACAGGTGGACCGCAACGACCGGTACGTGCAGTTCGCGCTGGTCGCCACCGACGAGGCGGTCGCCGACGCCGGGCTCGACCCGGAGCGCGAGGACCCCTGGCGGGTCGGCGTCTCGCTCGGCACCGCCGTCGGCGGCACCACCCGGCTGGAGCGCGACTACGTGCTGGTCAGCGGCCGCGGCGAACACTGGGACGTCGACCACCGGCCCGCCCAGCCGCACCTGGAACGGGCGTTCTCCCCCTCCACCCTGGCCTCCGCCGTCGCCGAGCGGATCGGCGCCCACGGCCCGGTGCAGACCGTCTCCACCGGCTGCACCTCCGGCCTGGACGCCGTCGGCTACGCCGCCCTCGCCATCGAGGAGGGCCGCGCCGACGTGATCGTCGCCGGAGCCTGCGACTCGCCGATCTCCCCGATCACCGTCGCCTGCTTCGACGCCATCAAGGCCACCTCGGCCCGCAACGAGGACCCCGAACACGCCTCCCGCCCCTTCGACGCGGGCCGCGACGGCTTCGTCCTGGGCGAGGGCGGCGCCGTCCTGGTGCTGGAGGAGTGGGAGCACGCCAAGCGGCGCGGCGCCCGGATCTACGCCGAACTCGGCGGCTTCGCCACCTTCGGCAACGCGTACCACATGACCGGCCTCACCCAGGAGGGCCTGGAGATGTCCCGGGCCATCGACCGGGCCCTGGCCCACGCCGGACTCCCCGGCGACGCGGTCGACTACGTCAACGCGCACGGCTCCGGCACCAAGCAGAACGACCGGCACGAGACCGCCGCCGTCAAGCTCTCCCTCGGCGAGCACGCCCGGCGCACCCCGATGAGCTCCATCAAGTCGATGGTCGGGCACTCGCTCGGCGCGATCGGCGCCATCGAACTCGTCGCCTGCACCCTCGCCCTGCACCACGGCGTCGTCCCGCCCACCGCCAACTACACCGAACGCGACCCCGAGTGCGACCTCGACTACGTCCCCCGCACCGCCCGCGAACTGTCGCTGCGCCACGTGCTGTCGGTCGGCAGCGGGTTCGGCGGCTTCCAGTCCGCCGTGGTGCTGAGCAAGGTGGAGGCAGCCGCATGAACCGACGCTGCGCCGTGATCACCGGCATCGGCGTGGTCGCGCCCACCGCCGTCGGCGCCGACGACTACTGGAAGGCCCTGAGCGAGGGACGCTCGGCCCTGGGGCCGATCGACCGGGAGGGCTGCGAGCACCTCCCGCTCCGGACCGCCGGCCTGGTGCGCGGCTTCGACGCCGAGCAGTACGTCGAACCCCGCTACCTCGTCCAGACCGACCGGTTCACCCACTTCGCGATGGCCGCCGCCGAACTCGCCATGGCCGACGCCGACCTGGCCGACCACCCCGACGACCCGTACGGCGTCGCCGTGGTCACCGCGGCCGGCTCGGGCGGCGGCGAGTTCGGCCAGCGCGAACTGCAGCACCTGTGGGCCGAGGGGCCGCACCACGTCGGCCCCTACCAGTCGATCGCCTGGTTCTACGCCGCCTCCACCGGCCAGATCTCCATCCGCGGCGGCTTCAAGGGCCCCTGCGGCGTGGTCGCCTCCGACGAGGCCGGCGGCCTCGACGCGCTCGCCCACGCCGCCCGGGCCGTCGCCCGCGGCACCGACGCCGTCCTGGCCGGAGCCGCCGAAGCCCCCGTCGCCCCGTACTCGATGGTCTGCCAGCTCGGCTACCCCGGGCTCTCCACCGCCGAGGACCCCGAACGCGCCTACCGCCCGTTCGGCAGCGACGCGGCCGGGTTCGTGCCCGCCGAGGGCGGCGCGATGTTCGTCGTCGAGGACGAGCACACCGCCCGCCGGCGCGGCGCCCGCCCCCGGGCCGAGATCGCCGGGCACGGCGCGACCTTCACCGGCGCCGCCCGCTGGGCCGAGAGCCGCGAGGGGCTCGCCCACGCGATCCGCGGCGCCCTCGCCGAGGCGCGCTGCGCCCCCGACGACGTCGACGTGGTCCTCGCCGACGCCCTCGGCGTGCCCGAGGCCGACCGGGCCGAGGCCCTCGCCCTCGCCGACGCCCTCGGCGAGCACGCCGGACGCGTCCCCGTCACCGCCCCCAAGGCCGGACTCGGCCGCGCCCACTGCGGCGCCCCCGCCCTGGACGTCGCCGCCGCCGTGCTCGCCCTCGAACACGGCCTCGTCCCGCCCACCCCGCACACCACGGACTGCCCGTACGACCTCGACCTGGTCACCGGCCACCCGCGCGCCGCCGAACTGCGCACCGCCCTGGTGCTCAGCCGCGGCCTGATGGGCTCCAACTCCGCCCTGGTGCTGCGCCGCCCCAACCCCTGAAGGAGCACGACATGCCCTCCGAGATCACCTACGAGGAACTCGCCACCCTGATCAAGACCCGGGCCGGCGTCGCGGTCACCGTCGACCAACTCGCCGACCCCGGCTGCGTGTTCCTCGACCTCGGCGTCGACTCGCTCGGCGTCCTCGGCGTCCTCGCCGACGTGGAGAACCGCTACGGCGTCTCCATCGACTCCTCCGACCTGCTCGGCCGCCCCGTCGCCGAGTTCCTGCAGACCGTCAACTCCTCCGTGAAGGCTGGTGCCTGAGATGCCCGGACACACCGACAACACGATCGTCATCAACGCGCCCGTCGACCTGGTCTGGGACGTCACCAACGACCTCGAGAACTGGCCCCAGCTGTTCAGCGAGTACGCCTCCGTCGAGATCCTCGACCGGCAGGACCAGCTGGTCCGCTTCCGGCTCACCATGCACCCCGACGAGAACGGCCAGGTCTGGAGCTGGGTCTCCGAGCGCGAGGCCGACCGCGACAAGCTCACCGTCCGGGCCCGCCGGGTCGAGCCCGGGCCGTTCGAGTTCATGGAGATCCGCTGGGAGTACGAGGAGCACCCGCAGGGCACCAGCATGCGCTGGATCCAGGACTTCGCGATGAAGCCCACCGCCCCCGTCGACGACCAGGGCATGACCGACCGGATCAACCAGAACTCCAAGGTCCAGATGGAGCTGATCCGCGCCAAGGTCGAGCACCGCGCCGGAGCGGCCCGGTGAACGACGTGCACCGCGCCCTGATCGTCGCCCGGATGAAGCCCGGCACCGCCGACCACATCGCCGGCGTCTTCGCCGACTCCGACCGCGGCGCCCTGCCCGGCCTGATCGGCGTCACCGGCCGCAGCCTGTTCCAGTTCGGCGACGTCTACCTGCACCTCATCGAGTCCGAGCGCCCCGCCGGACCGGAAGTCGCCCGGTACGCCCAGCACCCCGAGTTCCGCGACGTCAGCGAACGCCTCGCCGTCTACGTCGACGCCTACGACCCGGCGACCTGGCGCAGTCCCAAGGACGCCATGGCGCACGAGTTCTACCGCTGGGACCGCTGAACGAACCGACGGACCGGGTGTGCTGCGCATGCTGCAGCACCCCGGTCCTCGGCCGTTCCGCACCCCCGTCGGCCTCGCCGTAACGGGACGCGACGGAACCCGGAGGTCCCAGCCTCCGGGCGGCCCCTTCGCGTCGCGTCCCGTCGCGGTTACGGCACCGTGCAGGAGAAGGCGTGCAGGTACGGGTTGACCGGGGCGACCGCGTCCAGCCGCAGGCCGGACTCCGCGATCAGCGCGGTCAGGCTGCCCTGGGTGTGCTTGGCGCCGCCCACGTTCAACAGCAGCAGCAGGTCCATCGCGGTGGTGAACCGCATCGAGGGGGAGTCGTCCACCAGGTTCTCCACGATCACCACCCGGGCACCCGGACGCGCCACCTGGCGCAGGTTGCGCAGCGTCCGGCGGGTGGAGTCGTCGTCCCACTCCAGGATGTTCTTCACCAGGTACAGGTCCGCCTGCACCGGCACCGCGGTGCGGCAGTCACCCGGCACCAGCCGGGCGCGGTCGGCCAGCGAACCGCCCGGCAGCAGCCGCGGGTCCGCGTGCTCCACCACCTTCGGCAGGTCCAGCAGGGTGCCGTGCAGCTCCGGGTGGCGCTCCAGCAGCTCGGCCACCACCTGGCCCTGGCCGCCGCCGATGTCGGCCACCGAGGCGACGCCCGACAGGTCCAGGAAGTCCGCCAGGTCCTGCGCCGACTGGCGGCTGGACTGGGTCATCGCCCGGTTGAACAGGGCCGCGGACTCCGGCGCGTCGTCGTGCAGGTACTGGAAGAACTCCTTGCCGAAGGCGTCGCCGAACACGCTGCGCCCGGTGCGCACCGCGTCGTCCAGCCGGGACCAGGACTGCCACGTCCACGGCTCGGTGCACCACAGCGCGATGTCGCGCAGGCTGCCCGGCTCGTCGCTGCGCAGCAGGCGCGACAGCGGGGTGTGCCGGTAGCGGCCGTCCGGCTCCTCGGCGAACACCTCGTAGCAGGCCAGCGCGCGCAGCAGGCGCCGCAGCGGCCCCGGCTCCACGTCCAGCCGCTCGGCCAACTGCTCGGCCGTGGCGGGCTCGTCCCGCAGCGCGTCCGGCAGCCCCAGGCTGGCGGCGGCGCGGACGGCGCCCGCGCAGGCGGCGCCGAACACCAGCTCGCGCAGCAGCATCGCGGGCGGGACGGCGGGGGCGGTCGGGTCGGCGGGGGCGGTCGGGTCGGGTCGGAGGGCGGTGCTGGTCGGGGCGGAGGTCATGGGCGTGCCCTTTCGTCGGAGGTCGGTCGGAGGTCGGTCAGGAGTGCCCGGGGGAACGGGGCGTCAGCACGGGCCGGTCGGCTCGGAGGTGCGGCAGGCGTTGCCGGTGAACGCGTTGCCGGTGCCGCGCGGGTCCCGGTCGGCGAGGTCGGCGGGCAGGTTGTCGCGCAGCGCGTTGCCGGTGACGGTGGCCCGCGCGTTGGGCGCGCCGACCACGCTCGGGTACAGCACGACGCCGCCGGACATCGGCGACGTCCCGGAGTGGTCGCTGACCTGGTTGCCGGAGACGGTGACGTCCTCGGTGCCGGTCAGCAGGATGCCGGTGCCCTGGACGGAGTCCAGCCGCGGGATCGGCGGGCAGTACCGGTTGTTCGCCCGCACCACGTTGTCCCGTACGGTCAGCGCCCCGGCCCGCGGCACCCCGTCGTCACCGACCACGAACACGCCGCCGCAGTTCCCGTACGCCAGGTTGGCCTCCACCGTCAGGCCGCGGACCCGGCGCAGCTGCAGCCCGATCCGGTTGCCGGACAGCCGGTTCTCGGACACCTCGGTGCCCCGGGTCTCCAGCGCGCCGCCCTTGCGGTCGTACCAGTTGGCGACGAAGATCCCCGCCTGGCCGTTGTCCCGGGCCTCGTTGTCGGTCAGCACCGTACGGGTCGACATCTCGACGCTGATGCCCTGCATGCCGTTGTCGTGCACGGCGACCCGACGCACCGTCAGCCGGTCGGTGACGGCCGCGCCGATCCCGTTGCGGGGGAAGCCCGCCACCGTCAGCGACTCCACCACCGCCCCCGACAGCGTCCGCACCGGCACCCCCTGGTCGTCCGAACTGCCGGTCACGCACACGCCGTTGCCGGCCCGCGCGCAGGCGCTCCGGTCGGCCGGGTCGGGCACCAGGACGGTGCCGGCGCCCTGGCCGCGCAGGGTCACGCCGTCGGTGGCGAGCGTCACGCTGCCCGGGTAGCGGCCCGCGGCGAGCTCCACCACGTCGCCCGGGGCGGCCGCGTCCAGGGCGGCCTGCACGGAAGCGCCCGGCGCGACCCGGTAGACGGTCGGACCGGTGGGGGCGGCGGCCGCCGGGGCGGCGGTCAGCGCGAGGGGCACCGAGACGGTGCAGGACAGCAGGGCGACGGCGGCCCGGACCAGCGGGCGCGTCGGAGCGAGGAGAACAGTCATCGAAGAGCAGCCGGCTTCCGGAAGTCGCGGTCGCGGACGGCATGCGGCACGCCCGCCGCCTCGAAGCTAAGGTCGCGCCCCGGTCCCGGCCAGCCGGGTCGCGCGCACGGGTTGTCCGCACCGCCGACCGGGTGGCGACCCGCCGGAACGGGGAGGCAGGTACCACCCGTACACCCGATCGGGGGGCTGTGCGGCCGGGTACCGGGCCGCCGCCCGCGAGCCGAACCACTATGGACCCATGGACATGCAGAGTGGACGAATCGCCGAGCAGACCGAACTCCGGACGACCGACCTGCGCCTCACCGGCACCGGCCGCACCGACCTCGCGGACGTGTTCGCCGAGCCCGCCGCCGTTGACGCCGTTGACGCCGTCGACGCAGCCGACGCCGCTGACGCCGTCGGCGTGGCGGAGGGAGCGGTGGCCGCGGGGGAGTGGCCGCAGGACGCGGAGGACCCGGCCTGGGACTACGAGGACGTCATCCTCCGGTCCGTCAACTGAACGCCCGCCCCGCGGCGGAAGGACCGCGACACGGAGGCGCCCGCACGCTCGGTACCTGCTGAGCGGGCGGGCGCCTCGGCGCGGGGCGGGTCAGTAGCGGTAGGCCCGCACCACCACCGGAATCAGGTTCTGGTCCCGCACCTTGCTGAACACCACCGGGTTGGCGGTCGCGCCCGCCGCCAGGTTCTCCACGCCGACCGCCTGGCTGTCCACGCTCTTGCCGCTGTGGTCGGTGAAGTCGACCTGGATCGCGTAGGAGCGGGTGTCCAGCGTGCTGTTGGTGATCGTGACGATCGCCGCGTTCAGGTCGCCCGCGGTCGCGTTCGGCACCCCGGTCAGCGTCACGTCCGACGAGGCGTTGCCCGAGTCCGGGACGTTCGCCAGCACCTCCGCGGCCTTCGCCCGGGCGGCCCCCAGCTGGGCGTTCACCGAGGCCTCGAAGGAGGCGGCGCGCTCCGAGGCGGACGCCTGCGCGGCCGACACCGAGGCCAGCGCCGACTCGTGCGCGGACGCGAAGGCGGACGGCGGCTCGCCGGAGAAGCTCGCCGTCTCCGGCGGGCCCACCGTGAAGGTGGACAGCGCCGCCTGCACCGCGTTCTCGCCCGAACTGCCGCCGCAGGCCGCGACCACCGCGATCCCGGCGACCGCACCGGCCACCGCCAGCGACACCCGCAGGCCGCGCCGCACCGGGCGCCGCTCCGGGCGCCGCGGCGGCCCCACCGGACCCTGCCGGACCAGCCCCCGGCCCGAACCGTTCCGCTCCGCGTCTCGCATCGCGATGCACCCTTTCGCTCAGAACCGCGCCGGGCCCGTGCACGCCGCGGTCGTTCCGGCGGGCCCACGGCCCGCCCCCGGACATGCGGCACCGGACGTCCGCCTCCGTCGTACGCCCCCATCGTCGGAGCGCCGCGCCACCCGGGGCCAGCGGCGCTGCGCCATTGGGGGAGCGGGACGGTTCATCGGACCGGCGGGGCGGACGGCAGGATCCGTACGGCGTGATCCGTACGGCAGGGGTGCACCGCTGCGGTGGTCGCCGGGGGCGCGGGCGCGGCAGGACACCGACCGGCTGGTGGCGTACCTGGCGGGGGATCATCAGTGGTGGGCGGGCTCCTTGACCGGTGCCTCGGTGCTGGTGGCGTTGGCATCGGTGGGGGCGGGTCGGTGGCGCAGCAGGCGGTGGGCCAGGGCGGCGGCCGCCAGCAGCAGGGCCGCCGAGCCCCAGGCCGCGACCGTGACGCCGTGCACGAAGGCGTCGTTCGCACCGGCGAGCAACTCCCCGGCCGGGCCCGCCGGGAGGGCGGCCGCGGACTCCCGGGCGCCGCCCAGCGACTGGGCCGCCTGTTCGGCGAGCGCCGGGTCGACGCCCGCCGGGACGGACAGCGACCCCGCGTACAGGGCCGTCACGACCGAGCCGACCAGCGCGATGCCCAGCGCCGCGCCCAACTCGTACGCCGTCTCCGACACCGCCGAGGCGGCACCCGCCTTGGCGGCCGGGGCGGCACCCAGTACCAGGTCCGAGGAGAGCGTGTACACCACGCCCTCGGCGGTGCCCAGCGCCAGGAAGGACGAGCCGAGCAACAGGTAGGCGCTGTCCACCCGGACGAAACCCAGCACGCCGATGCCCAGGCCCATCACGAACAGGCCCGCCGTCAGCACCCGGCGGGCCCCCGCGCGCCGCACCAGCCGGGCCGTCAGCAGACCGCCCGCCACCGAGCCGACGAAGGCCGGCATCTCGGCGAAGCCCGCGTGCAGCGGGGAGTAGCCGCGGACCAGCTGCAGGTACTGCGACATGAAGAAGATCACGCCGGACAGGCCGATCAGGCAGATCAGCGAGGACAGCACCGCCGCGGTGAAGCGCGCGTCCCGGAACAGCCGGACGTCCAGCAGCGGCGTCTCCAGGCGCAACTGGCGCCGCACGAACACCGCCAGCGCGGCCGCGCCCAGCGCGAACACCAGCGGGGTCGTCCACCGCTCCGGGCCGTGCACGGCGAACTCCTTGACGCCGTACACCAGGCCGATCACGCCGGCCATCGACAGCAGCACGCTCAGCACGTCCCACCGGCCCGGGCGCGGATCGCGGGACTCCGGCAGCAGCCAGGCCCCGAGCACCAGCAGCAGCACCATCACCGGCAGGTTCAGCAGGAACACCGACCCCCACCAGAAGTGCTCCAGCAGCACGCCGCCCACCAGCGGGCCCAGCGCCGCACCGGCCGCCGCGCCCGCGCCCCAGACGCCGATCGCGGTGGCCCGCTCCTTCGCGTCCGGGAACAGCGTGCGGATCAGCGACAGCGTGGACGGCATGATCGTCGCGCCCGCCACGCCCAGCAGCGCCCGGGCCACCACCAGCCACCCCGGGCCCGGCGCGTACGCCGCCAGCAGCGAGGCAGCGCCGAACGCGGTCGAGCCCGCCAGCAGCACCCGCTTGCGGCCCAGCCGGTCGCTGAGCGCGCCCATCGACACCAGCAGGCCGGCCAGCACGAAGGAGTAGACGTCGCCGATCCAGAGCAACTGGGCGCCGGACGGACGGAGGGTCTCGGTGATCGAGGGGATGGCGAGGGAGAGCACCGTCGCGTCCACCGCCACCAGGGTGACGGCGAGCACGAGGACGCCGAGACCGGCCCAGCGGTGAACGGACCGGACGGCGACGGGGGTGGAACTCATGGGGTATCAGCTCTCCGTAGAGCACCGCCGAGGAACAGCTCGGCGAGCGAGAACGCGCTTTCGCGGGGTGCGAGTCGGCCCTCCTGCACGGCCCAGCCGATGCCGGCCACCAGGTCGAAGAACGCCTCGCTCAGCCAGGCGGCCGAGAGCTCGATCCGGAACACCCCCTCCTGCTGCCCGCGCAGGAACAGCGCGCGGACCCGGGCGTCCTGGAGCTCCCAGAGGTCGTTGATCTCCTCGTGGTCGTACAGCTGGTTCTCCCCGGCGAGGAAGGCGCACAGCGCGGCATCCGGCACCACCGCGTCCACCAGACGGCGCAGTGCGGCCTCGGCGTTGCCCTCCTCCACCCGCGCTGTGTCGAGCGCGGCGGAGAAGCGGCGCAGGCCGAGGGCGCCCACCTCCAGGATCAGCGCCTCGCGGCCCGGGAAGATCCGGTGCAGCGTGGCGCGGCTGATGCCGGCGGCGCGGGCGATCTCGTCGAGATGGGCCGTGGGGCGCCGGGACAGGATGCCCACGGCCGCCTCCAGGACGGAGTCGCGGTCGGTTGCCATGAGATGAGGATAGCGCAAATGAGACATGGATGTCTCAAAATTTCGCTGAGCGTCTCAGCTGGTGGGGTGGGTGGGGCGGGCGTCGCCGGGTGGCGCACCGGTTGGCTCCGGGCATGCCGAAGGACCCCGCGCGGGGCGCGGGGTCCGTGGGCGTGCGGGGGTGGGCGGGGGTGGTCCCGGTGGGCGGGGCGTCAGCTCTGGTTGTAGAAGCCCGAGTCGTCGAGCGGACGGTCGATGACCGTCACCTCGACGTCGGCCGGGGTGAGCAGGAAGACCCGGCGGGCGATCCGCTCGATGCCGCCGCGGGTGCCGAAGATCAGGCCGGAGGCGAAGTCGACCATCCGCTTGGCCTCGGCGTCGTCCATCTCCGTGAGGTCCATGACCACCGGGACGGAGGCGCGGATGTGCTCGCCGACGGTGCGGGCGGCCTCGAAGCCGGTCGGACGGAGCGAGACGATCTTGGAGGGGCCGGTCTGGACGCTCGGCAGTGTCTCCTCGCCCTCCCAGGGTTCCTCGTACATCGCGGCCGGGTAGCTGCCGGAAGGCATCAGCCACCCGTTGTGGTGCTCGTCGCGAAGTGCTCCCATTAGCCGCGCCTCCCTGTCTCGTTCCGTACTCGTCCCCCGGGGGACGACGGGTCGTTTTGACACGTCATCCACTTGTTGGAACTGTCCGAGTATCGCACTGATCACCGCAGATGTGCCCGCTTGTACCCACCGCACGGGTTGTGGCGCGGGAGGACAACCGTGGTTGTCCGCATACCCGCAATGACGTGACCGCACCGCGAACGGTTGCGTGCGACGACCCTATCGGTGCTACCCGGACGCTAGTTGACTCACTGTCAACAATCATGTAACGGCTTCGCTCCGGGGTGGCGGGTCTCCGCCGCGGGGCGCGCACCCGGGGGCGGGCGCCTGCGGGCCCGGTGTCTACGGTCGGGCGCGTCCGCGTCCGAGGGGCGCCCGGTTTAGAGGGGCGCCGGGGTCACTCGCCGGTGGAGCCGTCGATCCGCTCCCGGAGCAGGTCGGCGTGGCCGTTGTGGCGGGCGTACTCCTCGATCATGTGCACCAGGATCCAACGGAGCGTCACCTCGCTGTCGTGCCAGCGGCCCGCGCTGACCGTGTCCAGCGACACGCCCTGGACGACGGAGCGGGCGAACGCCACCTCCTCCTGCCAGGCCGCCGTGTCGGCGACCGGGTCGGCCCCGTCCACCAGGTCGAAGTCGCCGTCCGGGAACTCCTCCGTCCAGTAGCGGCCGGACGGGTCCAGGACCTGACCGGACAGCACCTGGCGGAACCAGTGGCGCTCCACCTCCGCCATGTGCCGCACCAGCCCGAGCAGGGAGAGCGAGGACGGCGGACAGGCCCGCTCCCGGAGTTGCTCGGCGCTCAGGCCCTCGCACTTGAGGGCGAGCGTGGCGCGGTGGAAGTCCAGCCAGGCGCCGAGCATGGTCGCCTCGTCGGCGGCGAAGGGCGGGCTGGTGCGGACGGTGGCCGGACGCGTGTTCGTCATGCGGACATGGTGGGGCAGGCCGGTCGTGGCGGGCGAGCCCTTTTCCGGCCCGCCGGTCCGGCGGTTCGCCCGGTGGCCGGGCGGGCGCAGGGGGTTCGGGTGCGACCGTCGGCGTGGTAGGAAGGGCGGATCATCGGATGGTGCGGCGGGGGAACGGGCAGGGGCGGGCGTGCGCAAGGTGATGACGGGGACCCAGTTGATGCTGCGGCTGCTGCTGGAACTGGCCTCGCTGGTGGCCCTGGCGGTCGGTGGGTACGGGGCGTGGCCGGACGGCCCGGTCGTGCTGCGGGCGCTGATCGCCCTGGCGCTGGTCGCGCTCGCGGTCGTGCTCTGGGGACGCTACGCGGCCCCCCGACGGCCGGTCCGGAACTCGTCGGCGCTCTGGTACGGGGTGCAACTGCTGATCTGGGGCGGCTCGGTCGCCCTGCTGGCGCTCGGCGGACACCCCGAGTGGGCGCTCGGACTCGGTGCCGTGATGGTCGCCAACACGGCGGTGCTGTGGTCGCTCGGCGAGTGGTCGCCCGCCGTGGAACGCTAGGCCGCGCTCCACCCGCGTCGGCTCGTCGCTCCCACCTGCGTGGGGCACCGGCCGACGGGGGACCCGCCGTCCCGACCCGGTCGGTACGGCCGGGCCGCTGCGGCGGAGCGTCAGCCGGAGCGGCGCGGACGGGCGCGCCACAGCGAGACGGCGCTGAACACGCACATCGCGGCGATCACCGCGGCGGAGACCAGGAAGGCCGGTGAGGTGGGCGAACTCGCGCTCGCCCCCGCGACCACGTACGCGGTGGTGGTCGGCACCACGCCGAGGACGGTGCCCGCCAGGTACGGCCAGAACCGCACGCCCGAGAACGCGCACGCCAGGTTGCCGGCCTGGAACGGCGCGCCCGGGAACAGCCGCACCAGCAGCACGCTGCGGAAGCCCTGCTCGGACAGCCGCCGGTCGATCTCCGTCAGCACCTTGCCGCGCACCAGCGGCCGCAGCGCCTCGCGCCCCAGCCAGCGCCCGAGCGCGAACGCCGCCGCCGCGCCGACCGCCGATCCGGCGACCGCCAGCGGCACGCCCCACAGCGAACCGAAGAGCACCCCCATGCCCGCGTTCAGCGCCGGACGGGGCAGGAAGGCCACCGAACCGAAGGCGTACACCGAGAGCGCGACCGGTATCCGCCACGGGCCCGAGGCGGCCGACAGGACGGCGGACGGGTCCCACAGCAGTAGCGAGGCCGCGGCTGCGGCGAGCAGCACGAGCAGCGCGCCGAGGCGCAGCAGCGCCCGGCGGTGCGGGCGGTGCAAGGGCGGGATCGGGATCGGCTCCACGGCGGGGTCGGTGGCGTCAGTGGCGTCGGAGGCGTCGGAGGCGGAGGTGGACGCGCCTATCGGCTGTGGGGCAGACACCCGGGGAGCTTAACCGGCGCGGGGCGGCTGCGGGAGGGCGGTTCAGGAGGCGGGGCGGCGCAGCCGCTTGAGCAGGGCGATGTCGGCGGATTGGCGGGCGCCCTCGACCCGGTCGGGGTCGTGGCGGCCGTCCGGGGTCTCGATGATCAGCGGGACGCCCTCGGTGGCCGGGTGCGCGAGCAGCGCCTCGAACGCGGCTGCGCCGATGTGGCCCGCGCCGATGTTCTCGTGGCGGTCCTTGCGGGCACCCGCGACGTCCTGCGAGTCGTTGGCGTGGATCAGCCGCAGTCGGCCGGGGCCGACCGCCCGGTGCAGGGCGTCGAAGAGTTCCTCGACCCCGCCCGGTGCGGCCAGGTCGTGCCCGGCGGCGAAGGCGTGGCAGGTGTCCAGGCAGACGCCGACCAGCGGGTGGTGGTCGAGGGCCTCCAGGTAGGCGGCGAGGTCGTCCATCCGGGAGCAGAGCGAACTGCCCTGGCCCGCGGTCGGCTCCAGCAGCAGCCACGGGGCGTCGGCGCCGTACCGGTCGAGGCCGTCCAGGATCGGCAGCACCTGCTCGCGGACCTGGGCGAGCGCCTCCGCGCGGGTGCCGCAGAGCGCGGACCCGGTGTGCACGACCGTCCCCAGGGCGCCGATCGCGGCCGAGCGGTGCAGCGAGTGCGTCAGCGACTCGGCGGAGCGCTCCCGGGTCGCGGCCGAGTCCGAGCCGAAGTTGATCAGGTACGGCGCGTGCACGTACGCCGGGACGCCGCGCTCGGCGCAGGCCGTCCGGAAGGCCAGGTCGTGCGCGGGGTTCCCGGCCGGAGTGGCCCACCCGCGCGGATTGGCGACGAACACCTGCACCGCCTCCGCCCCGACCTTCTCGGCGTAGGCCAGCCCCGTACCCACCAGTCCTTTCCCGGCGACGGGAACGTGGGCGCCGATCGGGTTGCGCGGGACGGAAGCCATGCCCAGGAGCATCGCACGGCGGGACGGAAGCGCAGACCACCGGGGTCGGCGCTTCCGTCCCGGAGCGCTGTGCTGCTGACGCCTCGGGGCGGTGCGGTACACGGGGCGACGGCGCGGTGGGTGGACGCGGGTGCGGCGGGGCCGGGGCGGGGAGCCGGTGGGGCGGTGGGGCGGGGCGTCGGGACGCACCGAGATGCGGGACATGTCGAGGGGCGCGGGAATTGACCTCCCGCGCCCCTCGACGGACGTCCGTCCGCCCATTGTCCGGCCGT
Organism: Kitasatospora sp. NPDC001540; assembly: GCF_042894345.1. Lineage (NCBI taxonomy): Bacteria > Bacillati > Actinomycetota > Actinomycetes > Kitasatosporales > Streptomycetaceae > Kitasatospora > Kitasatospora sp. NPDC001540. The sequence continues at coordinate 11,496 of NZ_JBIAVO010000032.1, read as the reverse complement.
CCGTCAGTGGGTTGCCTCCAGGGAGCCGGAGGAGGCCGCCACGGGGACGTCGACCGACCTGCGGTGCCGCATCGCCGTGGCGGAGGGGATCAGGGCGGCGGCCAGCAGGGTGACCGCGAGGAAGGAGACGGTCAGCGAACTGGCCTGGGCGATGCCACCGACCACGGCCGGGGCCACCAGCCCGGAGGTGTAGGTGATGGTGGCGACACCGGCGATGGACTGGCTCGGGTTGCTGCCCGCCCGACCCGCGGCGGCGAACGCGAGCGGAACGACCACGGCGATGCCGATGCCGATCAGGGCGAAGCCCGGGATGGCCACGTACGGGCTGCTCGCGGACACCACCAGCAGGCCGCCGGCGGTGGCGACCACGCCGCTCAGCCGGACGGCGCGCACCGGGCCGAGCCGGCGGACGACCGCGTCACCGGCCAGGCGGGCCGCGGCCATGGTCGCGGCGAAGGCGGTGAAGCAGGCGGCGGCGACGGAGGAGGAGGCGCCGGTGATGTCGTGGAGGTAGACGCCGCTCCAGTCCATCGAGGCGCCCTCGGCGAACACTGCGCAGAACCCGACCAGACCGATGACCAGCGCTTCCTTCGGCGGCAGGGCGAACCGCGGCGGGGCCTCCTCACCGGCGGTCGGCCGGACGTCCAGCACCCCGCGGGAGACCACCTGGGCGAGCGCCACCAGGATCGCGGCGGTCACCGCGTACTGGACGCGGGCGTCCACGTGCTGATGGGCCGCCAGGACGCCGAAGGCGGAGGCCACCAGACCGCCGGCGCTCCACATGCCGTGCAGACCGGACATGATCGACCGGCCGAGCCGCTCCTCCACCTCGACGCCCTGCGCGTTCATCGCGACGTCCGACATGCCCGCCGTGGCGCCGTAGAGGAACAGTGCCAGGCAGAACACCACCAGGTGGGGGGAGAGCGCGGGCAACGCCAGCGACAGGCACCACAGCGTCAGCAGGCCCTGCAACGCCGACCGGGCGCCCAGGCGGTGCACGATCCGGCCGGCCAGCGGCATCGCCACCGACGCACCGATGGCAGGGAACACCAGGGCGAGACCGAGTTGGCCCGGGCTCAGATCCAGGTGCTCCTTGATCCACGGGATGCGGCTGACGAAGGTGCCGGTGACGGCGCCGTGGACGGCGAAGACCAGCGCCACGCTCATCCTCGCGCGCTGGACGTCCTTGAGAGTCTCGCCCATGCCGGGCTCCCCCTTGGGTCGGTCGGATGGCAATAAACTATCAGGGACCCTGCCTGTTAGAAACCTCTGGAAGGATGCAGGCCCATGACGACCGCGCGCACCGCCACGCCGAGCACCGCCCGGGCCATCAACGACCGGCTTGCCCTCGACCTGCTGCTCGAACGGGGCCCGCTCACCGCGTCCGACCTGCGCACACTGACCGGACTGTCCCGGCCCACCGTCGCCGACCTGCTGGAGCGGCTCCAGCGCAGCGGCCTGGTCGCCCACGCGGGCGAGAGCGCCGCACTGCGCCGCGGCCCCAACGCCCGCCTGTACGGACTGGTCGCCGACCGCGCCCACCTCGCCGGGATCGACATCAGGGCCACCGGCGTCAGCCTGGTGGTCGCGGACCTGACCGGCCGGACCCTCGGCACGGCCACCATCGCCGCCCTCGCCCCCGGTACGGGGACGGGCGCCGGAACGGGCGTGGGGACGGGCGTGGGGACGGGGACCGAAGCGGGCGTCGAGACGAGCACCGAGGCGGGGGCCGGGACCGGGGCCGGGGCGGTGGACGGCGACCTGCTGGTGGAGCAGACCGTCGAGGCGCTGCTCGCCACCGCGGCCGAGGTCGGGGCGAAGGAGCTGCACACCGTGGCCGTCGGCGCGCCCGGTCTGGTCGACCCGGTGACGGGCACGCTCAACAACTCCGGCAAGCTGCCCGAGTGGCACGCCAAGCTGCTCGCTGCCCTGCGGTCGCGCCCCGGAACGGAGGTGATCCTGGAGAACGAGGTGAACCTGGCCGGGATCGCCGAGCACCGCATCGGGGCGGCCCGGGGGCGGCGGGACTTCGCGCTGATCTGGCTCGGGCACGGCGTGGGCGCCTCCGTGGTGCTCGACGGACGCCTGCGTCGCGGCGCCTCCGGCGGCACCGGCGAGATCGGCTTCCTGCCGGTGCCGGGGACCGTCGGACTCCCCGACTCCAAGAAGTGCGACGGGGGCTTCCACTCCATGGTGTCGAGCGCCGCGATCTGCGAACTCGCTGCCCGCCACGGGCTCGCAGCCGGGTCCGAGACCACGGACGGGGACGCCGGTGCGGCCGAGGAGCAGGAACCCGCGGCCGCGGCCGTGGTCCGCCGGGCCGTCGAGACCGGCGCCGACGACTTCCTGGACGAACTGGCGCAACGCATCGCCGTCGGAGCCTCCGCGATCTGCGTGGTGCTCGACCCGGGCTGCGTGGTGCTGGGCGGGGAGATCGGGCAGGCCGGAGGACCGGAACTGGCGGACCGGGTCGAGCGGCACCTCTCCCGGATCTCCCCGCTCGCCACCGAAGTGCGGGCTGGTACCGCGGGCGGCGGCGCCGTTCTGGCCGGCGCGGTTCTGACCGCTGGGGACGCCGCGCGGCGGGAACTGTTCGGCGGGGACTGACAGTACGGCCTGCGGCGCACCGTGCCGAGTGCCGCCGTCGACGCCCCGACAGCCGGGCCGAACCGCCGCCCCGCCCTCCGGCGCCAGGCCACCGTGCCGCGTCCGTTCCGTCGTCGAGCGGTGCGTCCCGGCGCAGTGGCGGTCGGTTCCCCGCGCCCGGGGTTCCCGAGCGGACGGCCGCCGGGTGGGTGGTGGTGGGGCGTGCACGGGGACGGGTGCCGGTACGGCAGGATGGCGGGGTCCGCCAGTTCGTTCTTGAATCGCCCGGGAGCCGCATCGATGGTCATGTCCGACCGGCCCGTCCACCCGTACCGCATCGGCGAGGCTGCCTCGATGCTCGGGGTGAGCGCCGACACCATGCGGCGGTGGGTGGACGCGGGCCGACTGCCGGCGACGCGGGACGAGCACGGCCACCGGATCATCGCCGGGGCGGAACTCGCGGCGTTCGCCCGGGAGCTGGCCCGTCCGGAGAACGGCGAGGTGGAGGGGCGCTCGTCGGCCCGGAACAGGTTCCCCGGGATCGTGACCGCAGTCGTCCTGGGGGACGTCGCTGCGCAGGTGGAGATCCAGGCCGGTCCGTTCCGAGTGGTCTCCCTGATCAGCCGTGACTCGGCGGAAGAACTCGGCCTCGTCCCCGGAGCGCCCGCCACCGCAGTGATCAAGTCGACCAACGTCGTGATCGAGCGGCGCTGAGGCCGGGCCCGACCGTACCCTCCTCGCCCTCTCTCCGGTCCCGGACCGTCCCGGACCGGCTCCGCTGCCCGGCCGCTCGGACGGCACCGGCAGCCGGGAGCGGGAGGCGAACTGACGCCGCTTAGGATGCGGAGGTCTGCGGCCGAGCGGTGGTGAGGCGGCCGGTGCTGTGAGTATCCCGACCGTGCGAGAGGACGATCCCGTTGAAGAGCCGCGTGCGCGCCGTTGCCCACCGTGGTGACCCGTACCTGCACCGCGAGAACACCCTTCCGGCGGTCAGCGCGGCTCTCGCCGCAGGAGCCGACGCCGTCGAGGTCGACGTCCAGCTCACCCGGGACGGGGTGCCCGTGCTGCTGCACGACCACACCCTCGAGCGCCTGTGGAACGACCAGCGCCGGATCGACCGTGTGACGCTCGACCAGTTGGCGGAAGTGGCCACCCCCGGACTCCGGATCCCCACCCTTGCCGAGGCCCTGCAGGCCGTTGCCGCCACGGACGGCGCGCAACTGATGATCGACCTGGACGAGGCCCGTCCCGCCGCCGCTACCTGGCAGGTCGTCAGCGACCTCGGGGCGGTGGACCGGGTCGCCTTCTGCGGATCGGTCGCCGCCATGCTCGCGGTGCGCGAACTGGCTCCCGAGGCGGAGATCTCCCTGACCTGGAACCGCCTCCAACTGCCCAAGCAGCGGTTGCTCGCCGAACTGCGCCCCAGCTACCTCAACCCGCCCTTCGGCCTGGTCGACGAACGACTGGTGGCCTCCGCCCACGACGCCGGGATGGGCCTGGCGACCTGGACCGTGGACCTGCGCCGTACCATGCGGCGGATGCTCGACCTCGGGGTGGACTCGTTGACCTCCAACCGCATCGCACTGCTGCGCCGGACGATCGACCGGCACCGGGCCTGACCCGCCGGGGGCGGGACGGTCGACCCGGGCGCCACGCCACGCCTGCCGCCTTTCCCCGTCGGCCGGGCCGTCATCTGTTGGAATGAGTCGATCATGACGGTGTGTCGGCTGCGGAGGTGGCGGTGACGGCAGAGGACTCCCCGGATCCGCAGGACCGGGGCGACCGTCCGGTCCCGGCCACACCTTCGAGGGGCGGAGCCGGAGAAGGAACCGGAGCAGGGCTGCAGGGAACATCAAGTGGGGATCCCTCCTCGGGAGGCGGTGCTGCGTCAGGAGCTGTTGCCGTGACGAGCGCGACCGGCGCGGACCTGGACGACCGGCGGCCGTCCCAACTGCTCCCGGTGTCGGTCCGGTCGGCCGCGGCCTGGTCGGCCGCGGTGATCCTCTTCATCACCGTGGCCGCGTTCGCCGTCTTCGTGGTGGTGGAACTGCGGGCCGCGACGATCCCGATGGTGATCGCGCTGCTGGCCACGGCCCTGCTCTACCCGGTGATGCCCTGGCTGGTGCGCCGTGGTGTCAAACGAGGTGCTGCAGCCGGGCTGACCTGCGCGATCCTGGTGCTGGCGGTCACCGGCGGGATCGCGCTGCTGGTCAATTCCCTGGTGAACAGCGCACCGCAGATCGCTTCAGGACTCCAGCAGGCGGGCGACCGCATCGCCTCCTGGCTGGGCCCGGTCGGAGACAAGATCCAGTACGCGCTGAAGGAGAGTTCCGGCTCCGGGAGCACCCTGGTGGACTCGCTCGCCAACGGCGTCCTGTCCGGCCTGGGACTGGTCACCCAACTGCTGACCGGAGGGGTGCTCTCCCTTGCGCTGGTCTTCTTCTTCCTCCGGGACGGGCACCGCTTCGGCGACGCGATGCGCGAGCTGATCCCCGGTCGGCACTCCGAGACGGTGATCGCGTGCGGTCAGCAGGCGTTCACCGCGATGGCGGGCTTCATGCGGGGCACCACCCTGATCGCACTGATCGATGCCACGTTCATCTCCATCGGGCTGCTGGTCCTGGGCGTCCCCGGTGCGGCCGGGCTCGGCGCGCTCGTCTTCATGGGTGCTTACATCCCTTTCGTCGGTGCCTTTCTCTCGGGAACGGTGGCCGTCCTGGTGGCCCTCGCGAACGGCGGATTGGGTACTGCCTTGTGGGCCCTCGGAGTGGTGTTGGCGGTGCAGGCGATCGAGGGGAACATCCTGCAACCCCTCATCCAGAGTCGGACCGTCGAGCTCCACCCGGCCACCATCATGATCGCGGTGGTGGCCGGGGCAGGGATCGCCGGAATCATCGGTGCCCTGCTCGCCGTGCCCGTCAGCGCTGCCGGGCTCGGCGTGGTGTCCGTTCTCCGGGGCACTGAGGGGAGCCCCGACCTGCCGGGCAGCCGTCGAAAGCGCCACCGGCTCGAGTCCTGAGCAATCGCGGGCCCGGAGTGCCGGGCTTCGTTCCCTCCGCCCGCGCCGGGGCCTTCGGACGGGGTCAGGGAGCGGGGAAGTACGCAGCCGTCCAGCGATCCAGCTCGGCGAACACCTCGGCCCGAACCGGGTCGGCCGACAGCACCAGGTCGTGCAAGCCGCCCTCGATCCGGACGGTGGTGACATGGCGCCCCAGGCGCGGCGCGAGCGCGGCGATGTCGTCGGCGCGCAGCACCGCGTCGGTGCGCGTCAGGGCCGGGTCCCACCGGTTGGTGACGGTGGAGGCGGTCGAAGCCATCAGCAGGACCGGGCAGTCGATCGGGAGCCCGCGGCGCACCTGCCGGTGACCGCGCTGGATCGCCGCCAGCCATCCCGCGAACAACGGGAAACCCTCGGCCGGTTTCAGAGCCAGGTCGAACTCCCAACTGCCGCGATGGCTCCGGTGGAGACTGTGGACGTAGTGCGGGTTGAGCGGTGCGGGCAGCCTTCGCGTGGGTGCGGCCCGCCCGATGGCGTCGAGAGCGGGAGCGCCGAGGGTCCGCACAGCCAGGGCCGCGGGCATCGAGAGGAAGGGACTGTTGAGGAACAGGCCGTCCACCACCCCGTGTCCGGCCCGACGGGCGGCCCACAGGGCAGCCACCAGCCCGCCCGTCGAGTGTCCGTTCACCAGGAGCCGGGTGTGGCCGTCGAGCTCCCGGATGACGCGGACCGCCTCGTCCAACTCCTCGTCGTACGCGACGAGGTCCTTGACGAAGTTGGGGGAGTGGTGCGGACGGAGCGACCTGCCGTACTTGCGGAGGTCCAACGCGTAGAAGGAGAAACCCGCGGCCGTGAAGTGGTCCGCCAGATGGGTCTGGAAGAAGTAGTCGTTGTAGCCGTGCAGGTACAGCACGGCCTGACGGGACCCTTCGACCAGCCGGCGGACCAGGGTCGCGCTGACCTCCCCCTCCTCGTCCGGGAGCAGCGGAAGCTCCGCCGCCTCGTACGGGGCGCCGAGGATGTCTTCACGGAATTCCACGCCAGCCACACCCATTTCCCGTTCCGCCGCGCCGCCCGGGCCCACCCCGGGCGGTACACCCAGCGACCATACCGGTCGGTAGTCGCCTCCGTTTGGGAAGACTGCCCTGGTGGGGCCTAAGCTGCCCGCATGGCTGCCCCTTCGTCGATCGTTCTTCGCCCCGTCACCCCGCGGAGGCCGGCCCGATGAGCGGCATCGCTGCCGACGGGGCGGAACCGCGACCGGTGGAGCGCCGGGTGGCGCTGGGAACCGCCAAGTTGATGCCCGACATCGACCTCGACGGCGGCTGGCTGCTCACCCTCGACGGGACTCCGCAGTCGTACGTCGACCTTCAGGACCCGACGCACCTCGAGTTCGAGTACGTGCAACGGATCGCGCACCTGCTGGACGTGGTCGCGGACCCCGGCGAGCCGTTGGAGGTTTTGCACCTGGGCGGCGGTGGGCTCACCCTGCCCCGCTACCTGGCGGAGACCCGGCCGGGCTCGCAGCAGCAGGTGGTCGAACTGGACGGCCCGCTGACCGAGTTCGTCGCCGAGCACCTCCCCTGGCCGTCCGGCATCGACGTGACGGTGGGGGACGCCCGCGCCGCGCTCGCAGCCGTGGCGCCCGCCAGTGTTGACGTGGTGGTGGCTGACGTGTTCCGGGGCTCGCGGACACCGGCGCACCTCACCAGCGTCGAGTTCGTGCGGCTGGCAGCCGCCGTGCTCCGTCCCGGGGGTTGCTACGCGGCGAACCTGGCGGACGGCCCGCCGCTCGCCTTCGCCAAGGCCCAGACCGCCACGGTCGCCGCCGTGTTCGCCCACGTCTGCCTGGTGGCCGAGCCCGCGGTGCTGCGGGGACGGCGTTACGGGAACGTGCTGCTGATCGGGTCCGACGTGCCACTCCCCACCGGTGAGCTGACCCGACTGCTCGCCTCCGATCCGTTCCCCGCCAGGCTGACGGAAACGCCGGAGCGGGCGGCGGAACCGATCACGGATGCGACGGCCCAGGACTCGCCACCGCCTCCGAGTGGAGCCTTCTCGGTGGGCTGAGGCGGTTCGGGCGGCAGGTTGGGTGCTGTGCTGGAAGTCGTACCTGATGGGAGGTTCTCCTCTCGAGGGGACGGGTCAGGTGGCGGAGAAGACCAACCGGCGGGTGCCGTCGCGGTAGCCGACCAGCTCGAGGGCGGCGACCGCTGGATGGTTCGAGAGATCGGTTTCGGCCCGGATCACACCGGCTCGGGTCTCGGCGGCCAGGATCCGAGTGCTCTCGGCGAGGATCTCCGCTGCGAAACCCCGGCCCCGGAACTCGGGCAGGACCCCGAGGTACCCGACCACCGGAACGACGGAGTTGTGCGAGGGGATGGCGAAACCGACCACCTGCCCCGCTGCGGTTCGCGCTATCCGCCACCAGGAGCGTCGGCCGCGCATCTCCCAGTGGTGGAACGCGACCTCGCTCCGGGCGTGAGTCTCCGCGCCGACGAGCAGTGCTTCGCGAATGGACATCACATCCAGGCTCTTCGGCAGGGAACGGCGGAAGAGGTCGACGAAGACTTCGTCATCCGGTTCCGGAGCGAAGGACAGCCGGTCCGACAGGGTGGGAACGGGCCGGTCCGTCGTGCGCTCGAAGCGGAGCCGTTCGGCGGTGAGCCGCAGGCCGGCGGCTTCGGCCGCCCTGCGGCGCCAGGCGACCGAAGCGGCGACCTCCGGGCGGTCACGCCAGTCGGACGGCAGGAAGAGGTGGTAATCGGGCGCCGGTACCAGCCCGTTGGCGGCGAACACCTGGTGTGCGGCCGTGAGCAGTGCGGCCGCGACTGCACAGCGCGGATCGGTGAGCGGCCGGGACGACGAAGACGCTCTCCGACGGGGGCCGCTGAGGGCCCACAGCGGATCGGACCGGGCGAACAGGGCGTCCAGATGGCTCGGATGGGCGTCGGCGGGGCTGCCCCACCAGATGGCGACGGCCAGAGGTGCCTGGCCAGGGCCGGGTTCCGCCACCCAGATCCAGCCGGGGCGGTACTCGCCGTCGGCCAGGCGGGCGCGGACCGTGTCTGCCGAGACCGCGGTGGACGGGTCTGGCTGAACCTGGGCCAGCACGGAGTTGAGTTCCTGCAGGACGATCGGACGGAAGATCACAGTGCCTCCGGGAAAGGGAGCGGGAGGCGCCGAACCCGATCGTGGCGGTCCGCCGCAGCTACTGCGCGGGAAGGGACCTGCAACAAAGACCGGTGATCGGGAGCGCCACGGAACGGCTGTGGATTATCGGAACCACCGCGGAACTCCTCTCGGAACAAGGCACTACGAGACCTCGGAAACCTGCCGGGAGCACCCGGCGGGACCGCAACGGGACCCGTCGGCCGCCGTCGATGGCCAAAGAGTAGGAGGGCCACCGGATCGCCTGCAAATTATTATTTGGGAAAGTGGTTCTCCGGCCGGGCGGACAGGGTGCCGTCAGCTGTCTTGTTCGCGCGTCGGCAGGTGTTCGAGGCCTCGCGGTCCCTGAAGTTCCGCTCCGGGCAAAGGCTTCGCGAACACGTGAGGAGCTGCCGTGGCAGGCCTGCGCCCGGGCGGTCGGCTGAAGCGCGGAGACCACCCGGGCGCGGGTTACGCAAAATCGCCCGATAGAGCGAATGCTTGGATTTTTGATCCAGGGGCGATTAATCGAATCGCGTGGCGGCGATGAAGAGTGCGGAGAGGGGACGTGGGAGGGAAGGGGCGGGCCGTGGTGCGAAGGAGGAGGGGGATCGGTGAGTTCCCGCAGTCGGTGGCCGCAGCACTGGTTCCGACAACTGGTGGCCCGTCAATGGCTCAGGCCCGGCCGACCAGTGCGAAACCGGCGTCGGTGACGGCCGAGCGGATCTGGTCGTCCTGCAGGGGCTCGGTGGATTCGACGGTCACCCGACCGGCCTTCGCATCGGCGGTGACGTGGGTGACTCCGCTCAGTGCGGTCAATCCGGCGGTGACGGTCCGCTCGCAGTGGCCGCAGCTCATTCCCTCGACAGTGAAGACAGCAGTGGTGGACATGGATACCTCCGTTGAACGGGCGGGACCGGTCGGGTGACCGCGCAGGGGCGTGGGACGCCGTCCAGCACAACGCACCCGATCGGGGAGCGACACCGGGACACGCCGGTGGATGCCCCCAACGAGTGGTGCCCTGAAAGGGAGTTCGCCGCGGTTGGGGTGTTGGTGGTGGACGGGGCGGGGCAGGCCGAGGGGCACTGCCCGGCGGGCGGCTGAGCGGCTGCTCCCATCGCCCGGTGGTCGCCAAGATTGTGGATCAAATCTCGACAAGGGGGGGAAATTTCATTTGTTGAAATCTTGAAAATTTCCCGCTACGGTCGGCCGCCTCGATATCTCCGGTGGTCGGCGGGCGGCCATCGGGGCAACAGGAGGGGGAACCATGGCGGGGGAATCTTTGGCGGCAGCAGAGCGGCGGGAGCCCGCGCTCGCCTCGCTGGAAATTTCGGCCGGGCGGTTCGCCGCCTCCATTCTGCTCGGGCTGGTGGCCGGATTGGTGCTGCAAGCGTGGACGGTGGCATTTCTGGGTCGGCTCGGTCCGGAGGCGCTCTACGTCCGCTCGGTGTACGCACCCGTCGGCTATCTCGTGCTGGCAGTGACAGAGGGACTGGTGGTGGCCACTCAGGTCTCCGCCGGGATCGCCGCCCGCAGTGGTCGGAGCCGGGACGCACTCAGGTCCGTACCGACCTTCTTCGCCATCGGAGCGGGGTTGCTGGTCCTGCAAGCGGTGGTCGCGCTGGCGGCTTCCGGCCCGATCCTGACCGCGCTCGGGGTCGCCCCCGGTGCCCGGCGGACGGTGCTGGTCTTCATCGTGGCTCTCGCTCTGACCAGCGCGCTCGGGCTGTTCCCCTACCTCTGTACGGGAGTTCTGCGCGGCTTGGGCCACACCGGTCCGGCCGCCTGGCTCGGAGTGCTGTTCACCGCGCTGTCCATCGCCGGAACGATCGTGCTCCACGCAGTCACACGGCTCGGTGTGCTGGCGGTGCCGATCGGAGGACTGCCCGCCACCGCGATCGCCGGTGCAGTTGCTGCGATCGTCCTCAGGAGGAAGCAGGTCGCCCGGCCCGCGCTGGCCGGTGACCGGGCGGCGGCACGCGAACTCCTGAGCCTCGGAGCGCCGGTGGCGGGCACCTTCCTGTTGCTGTCCACAGTGACCTTCGGCTACTTGCGGGTACTGCACGGGTCCGGCCCTACCGAGATCGCGGGATTCTCCCTCGGACAGATGGTCGTCGGCCTGCTGACGGTCGTCGCGGTGGCCGTCGGCTCCGGCGCCGCGATCGCTGTCACCCTCCAACCGGGCGAGAGTCGGCGAGCCCTCAACCACACCGGTTTGATCATCGCCCTGCGGCTCTCGCTACCCCCGTACCTCCTGCTCGGTGCGGCGGCTTTCCTCCTGCGCGAGCCGGTCACCGAGGCCCTGACCACGGACCGGGCCGCGGCTTCCGTCGCAGCCGGGTACTTCACCTGGGTCGGTCCCACCCTCGTGCTCTTCGGTGGCTCCCTCGCGCTGCTCAGCTACCTGGAACAGATCGGCCGCGCGGGAGTGGCCTTCCTGCTGAACCTCGTGTACTTCGCGGTGATGCTGGCCGTCGCCTTCCTCATACCCGGGCCCGTGGACGCCCGAGACCTGGCGAAGCTGATGGCGGTGGGCAACGTCATCGGATTCGTCAGCCTCTGGCTCAGCGCCCGCTACCTCGTCCTGCGCCGATGACGCACCGGGGTCGACCGCGATGAGACGGCGCCGCGGACGGCGCAGCCCCCGCATCGGCGGAATCGGCCGTAAGAGGGCGTTAAGTCCTGTTTTTAATGGTTCGGCATCGCTCGATCGTGGGGTCGGCTGCAGTTCCGGGGCGGCTGCCGGATCGGGGGTGGTGCCA
>NZ_JBIAVO010000031.1:0-97965 GCF_042894345.1 Kitasatospora sp. NPDC001540 | reverse complement strand
ACCCCGACGAGATCGCCGAGGCCGGGGATGTCAACATATCTGGCGTTGACTTTTGGCACGCTGTTGAGTTCTCAAGGAACGGACGCTTCCTTCGAGCCGCATCCCTGCGGACCCTCCGGGCGCTTCGTTCTTTCGTGTTTCCAGCTTATCAGATCCGAGCTTGTGCTCTTTCCCGACTCGCTTTCGTCTTCCGCGCCCTGACGGCCCGTCCGACGTTTCAAACTCTAGCCGATCCCCGCTCCGGAAAGCGAATCGGCCGCAATCTCCGGAAAACCGCACAGCGGAATACGAACGGGGACGCGAAAAGGACGCGACCCGTCACGGATCAGCTCACTGGTTTTCCAAGGGATTGGCCGCCCCGGGACCGTCCACACAGATGCGTGTCCGGTGCTCCCTGCCGAGCGACCAGTCAACACTACGCCGACTGGCGAACGGATGCAAACGCGCGCCCCGCCACGCGTCGAGGGTCTCCGGCGCCAGGCCTGAACTGCCGGAAGGCCGACCCCCACCAGGGGCCGGCCTTCCGGGGTGCGCCGTGACGCGGTGGGCTGTTCAGCTGTTGGTGGGGAAGCCCAGGTTGATGCCGCCGTGCGAGGGGTCGAGCCAGCGCTGGGTGACGGCCTTGCCGCGGGTGAAGAACTGGACGCCGTCGGGGCCGTAGGCGTGGGTGTCGCCGAACAGCGAGGCCTTCCAGCCGCCGAAGGAGTAGTAGGCGACCGGGACGGGGATCGGCACGTTGATGCCGACCATGCCGACCTCGACCTCGTTCTGGAAGCGCCGGGCCGCGCCGCCGTCGTTGGTGAAGATGGCGGTGCCGTTGCCGTACGGGTTGGCGTTGATGAGCTCCAGGCCCTCGTCGTAGGAGGGGACCCGGACGACCGACAGGATCGGGCCGAAGATCTCGTCGTTGTAGACGGACATGCCCGGCTTGACGTGGTCGAACAGGGTCGGGCCGAGCCAGAAGCCGTCGGTGGTGGGGGCGCCGGTGGCGTCCTCGGCGGCGATGGCGTGCTTGCGGCCGTCCACGGCGAGCTCCGCGCCGTCGGCGATGCCGGACTCGACGTAGGAGGTGACCTTGTCGCGGTGCTGGCCGGTGACCAGCGGGCCCATCTCGGAGTCGCCGTTGCAGCCGGGGCCGACCTTGAGGGTGGCCATCCGCTCCTTGATCTTGGCGACCAGCTCGTCGCCGATCGGGTCGACGGCGACCAGGACGGAGACGGCCATGCAGCGCTCGCCCGCCGCGCCGAAGCCGGCGTTGATGGCGGCGTCGGCGGCGAGGTCGAGGTCGGCGTCGGGGAGGACCAGCATGTGGTTCTTGGCGCCGCCGAGGGCCTGCACGCGCTTGCCGTAGCGGGTGCCGGTCTCGTACACGTAGCGGGCGATGGGGGTGGAACCGACGAAGGAGACCGACTTGACGTCGGGGTGCTCCAGCAGGCGGTCGACGGCGGCCTTGTCGCCGTGGACGACGTTGAAGACGCCGTCGGGGAGGCCGGCCTCCTTCCACAGCTCGGCGATGAAGTTGGCGGCGGACGGGTCCTTCTCGGAGGGCTTGAGCACGACCGTGTTGCCGGCCGCGATCGCGATCGGGAAGAACCACATCGGCACCATGGCCGGGAAGTTGAACGGCGAGATGATGGCGACCGGGCCGAGCGGCTGGCGGATCGAGTAGACGTCGACGCCGGTGGAGGCCTGCTCGGTGAAGCCACCCTTGATCAGCTGCGGGATGCCGCAGGCGTACTCGACGACCTCCTGGCCGCGGGCGAGCTCGCCGAGGGCGTCGGAGTGCACCTTGCCGTGCTCGGAGACGATGATCGCGGCGAGTTCGTCCTTGCGGGCGTTGAACAGCTCGCGGAAGTTGAACAGCACCTGGGTGCGCTTGGCGATCGAGGCCTTGCGCCAGCTGGTGAACGCCTGGGCGGCGGCGGCGACCGCCTGATCGACCTCGGCGATCTCGGCGAAGTCCACCTGACCGGTGACCTGGCCGGTGGCCGGGTCGTGGATGTCGCCGCGGCGGGGCGCGGTTCCGGCGGTGGCGACGTACTGGCCGCCGATCCAGTGGGTGATGTGCTTGCTGCTCAAGGGTCTCTGCCTCCGATGTCCACGGATGTCCCGCGCTCGTTCTCCAGTCTGCGCGGGGCGGCGGGCCCGCTCAACGAGCACCCTGACGGGGAAGCGCGATTCACCCTTACAGGTCGTCGGAGCGGTCCAGGTAGGGGTCGTGCAGGCCGTCGGCGAGTTCGGTGGTCTCCAGCAGGTCGAGGCGCAGGTCCTGGGCCCAGTCCTCGGCCCACTTCACGGTGTCGACCGCCTCGGCGCCGTCGGCGGAGAGCAGGGCGGCGGCGCTCTCCAGCCGGTCGGCGAGCGTGCGGGGGCTGAAGTCCTCGTCGAACGCGCCCGCCAGGGCGAGGAGTTCGCCTTCGCGCCGCCGGTCGGTGAGGGCGCGCAGCGCCTGCAGGTCGGCGGGCAGGGCGCGTTCGCAGAGGGTGAGCACGGCGAGGGCGGCGGCGTCGTCCAGCGCGGCGACGGGGACGGGGGCGGGAACGGAAACGAGGGCGGGGAGGGTCGGCGGGTGGCGCAGCGGTTCGCGGCGCAGTTCGATGCCGAGCGGTGGCTCCCCGGCGAGGCTGTCGAGGGACGCCTCGCCGGTGCTGACGGCGAGTTGGTGGCGGCGGGCCGTGCCGGGCGGTTCCTCGACGCGGTGCCCGGCGGCGCGCAGGGTTTCGGCGAGTCCGGTGGCGAGTTCGGCCAGCGGCGGGCCCTCGGCGGTGACCAGCAACAGGTCGGTGCCGCGGACGGGCGCGGCCAGGCCGTGCAGGCGCAGCGCGTCGGGGCCGGCCAGCGCGAGGGCCTGTTCCAGACAGTACGGCCGGGCGTCGGCGAGCAGCGCGGCGCGCCGGGCGGGCAGCGCATCGACGCCGCGGTCGAGGCCGCGGCCGTTCCCCGGGGCGGCCGGGACGTCCCCGCTCTCCCCGACGCTCCCGGCGTCGACGTCCTCCACGCCGTTCACGGTGCTCACGTCGTCCATGGGGACAGTCTGTCCCGTCCGGCGCCGTCTAGTGCGGTCGGTGCAGGTGGGCGGCGGCGTCGTGGAGGGCGAGTTCGAGGGCGCGGGGGTCGACGAGCCGTCCGTCGGGGTGCGGGGGGACGAGCCAGTGCGGACCGCGGGCGGTGGGGCGGGTGGGGTGCGGGACGGCGATCCAGGTGCCGTGGCCGGAGCCGCGGATGCCGGTGCCGGTCCAGCGTTCGGCGGTGCCGACGGGGACGAGGAAGCCGACGGTGTCGCCGTCGGGGTCCTCCAGGACGGGACCGCCGCCGGGCCGGTCGAGCAGCGCGGCGGCGGGACGGCCGAGCGGGCCGGGGGCGTGCAGGACGTCCCAGCGGTGTCCGGCGGGGAGCAGGGCGAGGCCGAAGCGGGTGCGCTCCCAGGTGCGGCGGCAGGCGTCGGGGTCGGGGGCGGCGGCGGCCAGCCAGTGCAGGGCGCTGGGATGGCGGGTGGTGCTCACGTGCGGTTCCTCGTCTCTCCCGGGCGGGGCAACGGGCGGCGGGCGGGGTGCCTGCTGCCGTCACCCGGGAGAGCGGGGTACCGGGGTTCTCTTACACGGATCGCGGGGCGTCCGGGGCGGGGCTCCCGGTCAGCGGTCGCCGAAGATCGTCCGGTGCCAGTCCTTGCGGGCGACCGCGGTGGTGTCGAACATGACGTGCTTGACCTGGGTGTACTCGTCGAGCGAGTACTGCGACATGTCCTTGCCGTAGCCGGAGGCCTTGTACCCGCCGTGCGGCATCTCGCTGATGATCGGGATGTGGTCGTTCACCCAGACGCAGCCGGCCGCGATCTCGCGGGTGGCGCGCAGCGAGCGGTGCACGTCGCGGGTCCAGGCGGAGGCGGCGAGGCCGTAGGGGGTGTCGTTGGCGAGCCGCAGGCCCTCCTCGTCGCTGTCGAAGGGCAGCACGACGAGCACCGGGCCGAAGATCTCGCCCTGGACGACCTCGCTGTCCTGGGCGGCGCCGGTGATCAGGGTGGGGCGGTGGTAGGCGCCGAGCGCGAGGTCGGTGCCGTCGTGGCCCTTGCCGGTGGCGGCGCCGCCGGTGACGACGGTGGCGTAGGAGCGGGCGCGCTCGACGAAGCCGGCGACCCGGTCGCGGTGGGTGAAGGAGACCAGCGGGCCCATGTCGGTGTGCGGGTTCAACGGGTCGCCGAGCCGGATGCCCTCGTACAGCTCGGCGACGCCGGCCACGAAGGCGTCGTACAGCGGGCGCTGGACGTAGGCGCGGGTGGCGGCGGTGCAGTCCTGGCCGCTGTTGATCAGGGAGGCGGCGACGGCGCCGTGCACGGCGGCGTCGAGGTCGGCGTCGTCGAAGACCACGAAGGGGGCCTTGCCGCCGAGTTCGAGGTGGGTGCGCTTGACGGTGGCGGTGGCGATCTCGGCGACGCGCTTGCCGACGGCGGTGGAGCCGGTGAAGGACACCATGGCGACGTCGGGGTGGCCGATCAGGTGCTCGCCCGCGGTCCGTCCGGCGCCGGTGACGACGTTGACGACGCCGTCGGGGATGCCCGCGGCGGTGCAGGCGCGGGCGAACATCAGCGAGGTCAGCGGGGTGATCTCGGCGGGCTTGAGGACGATGGCGTTGCCCGCGGCGATCGCCGGGAGGATCTTCCAGGCGGCCATCTGCAGCGGGTAGTTCCAGGGCGCGATGCTGCCGATCACGCCGACCGCCTCGCGGCGCACGTACGAGGTGTGGTCGCCGCTGTACTCCCCGGCGGCCTTGCCCTCCAGGTTGCGGGCGGCCCCGGCGAAGAAGGCGGTGTTGTCGACGGTGCCGGGGACGTCGAACTCGGTGGAGAGCTTGATCGGCTTGCCGGTCTGCGCGGTCTCGACCCGGGCGAAGTCCTCGGCGTGCTCGGCGAGGATCCCGGCGAGGCGGTTCAGCGCGTCGGAGCGGGCGCCGGGGGTGGCGCCGGACCACTCGGGGAGGGCGGCGCGGGCGGCCGCGACGGCGGCGTCGACGTCGGCGGTGGTGGCGAGCTCGACCTGCTGGACGGTGGCGCCGTCGGCGGGGTTGACCACGGCGAAGGGTTCACCGCCGGAGCTCCGGGCCGGGCGGCCCGCGATGTGTTGCGCGCCCTCGTTGAAGCTGGTCAGGTCCATGAGCTGCCTCCATTGCCTACTCGACCCGGCCGACGATGCCTCGGTTCGGGTGCCCGGGGCAAGCATCACTCAGCAACGGCCCGGCCGAAGGGCCTTACATGCTGCAAGGCCGTGTCCGGGTGACAGGGCGTCGCCGTCGAGCATGATTGTCCTGACACCCTGCGAACCCCCTGGAGGTATCCCCGATGCTCCCCACCGTCGCCCGCGTGCTCGACCTCGACGTGATGCGGCGCGGTCTGCCCCAGGTGGTGGCCGGGGCCGGGGCGCTGGAGCGCCCGGTGCGCTGGGTGCACGTGAGCGAGCTGCCGGACGTGGCAGGGGTGCTGCGCGGCGGCGAGCTGGTGCTGTCGACGGGCATCGCGCTGCCGGAGGACCGGGACGGGTTGGCCCGGTACGTGCGGGAGCTGGCCGAGGTCGGGGTGGCGGGGCTGGTGATCGAGTTCGGCCGCCGGTACTTCGACTCGCTGCCGCGGGCGCTGGTGGCGGCGGCGGAGCGGCACGGCCTGCCGCTGGTGGTGCTGCGCCGGGAGCTGAAGTTCGTCGCGGTGACCGAGGCGGTGCACGCGCTGGTGGTGAACGCGCAGCTGGAGCAGTTGCGGGTGTCCGAGGCGGTGCACCAGGTGTTCAACGAGCTGGCGACGGAGGGCGCGGAGCCCGCCGAGGTGGTGCGGCAGGTGGCCCGGATGGCGGGGGCGCCGGTGGTGCTGGAGAACCTGGCGCACCAGGTGCTGGCGCACGACCCGGCGGGGCGCGGCGAGCAGGAGCTGCTGGAGAACTGGGAGCACCGCTCGCGCGGCGTGCACCCGCCGGGCCGCACCGGCCACGACCCGCGCTCGGGCTGGCTGGTGACCACGGTGGGCGCGCGCGGCCAGGACTGGGGGCGGCTGGTGCTGGTGGACGATCCGGTGCCGCTGCCGCCGGACGTACCGCACCCGCACGCGATGCTGCTGGAGCGCGGCGCGGCGACGCTGGCGCTGAACCGGCTGGTGGTGCGCGACCGGGAGTCGCTGGAGCGGCAGACCCACCGCACCCTGCTGTCGGGCATCCTGACGCACGCGCTGACGGTCTCCGAGGTGGCGTTGCGCGCGCAGGCGCTGGGCGTGCCGCTGGAGGGGCGCCGCCTGGTGGGCGTGGTGCTGCGCCGCCGGGAGGGGCCGCTGCCCGCGGCGCTGGAGGCGCAGGCCCGGCTGCGGGACTTCACCGAGCTGGCGGCGACCGCGATCCGCAACGCGCGGCTGTCGGCGCTGGTGGGCGCGCTGGACGACGAGGGGGTGGGCCTGCTGGTGGCGCTCGGCTCGCAGCAGGACGAGCACGCCTCGCTGGAGGCCTTCGCGGCGGCGCTGCGCCGGCTCTCCGCGGAGGCGGGCCGGGACGGTTCGGCGGACGGGCCGGTGATAGCGGTCGGTTCCTCGGTGGGTTCGGTCCGGGACGCCCGGCGCACCCTGCTGGAGGCCACCCAGGTCGCGGACGCGGCCCTGCACGACGCGCCGGGCGGCCGGGCCGCGTACTACCGCCTGCCGGACGTCCGGCTGCGCGGCCTGCTGCACCTGCTGCGCGATGACGAGCGCCTGCAGACGTACGTGGAACGGGAGTTGGGGCCGCTGCTGGCGTACGACGCGGAGCACGGCGGGCAGTTGGTGCAGATGCTGCGGATCTACCTGGAGCAGGGCCGCAACAAGTCGGCGGCGGCCGACGCCGCGCACCTGTCGCGTCCGTCCTTCTACGACCGGCTGCACAAGGTGGAGCGGATCCTGGGCGTGGACCTGGACCAGGTGGAGTCCTGCCTGTCGCTGCACGTGGCGCTGCTGGCGCTGGACGCGGTGCGCCGCTGACCTCCCGGTCGGCGGCGCACCGCGGGGTCAGCGCGGGCCGAGGGCGACCAGCGCGGCGAGGTCGCTCTCGTAGACCTCCAGCGCGAGCAGCGAGCCGTCCGCGAAGTGCAGGTCGACCCGGGAGGAGATCCAGGTGTGCCGGGGCTCGACCCGCCTCAGGTGGGCGTAGGGCAGTTCGCCCAGGACGCGGACGGCCCGCCGGTCGGCGGGGGTGTTGTCGCCGCTGCCGGCCAGCAGGATCCGCCGGTCGGTGAAGAGCAGCAGCACGTCGTCGTTCTCGTAGTCGTTGTCGGCGCCGCGCACCGCGCGGGCGAACCGTCCGGCCTGGCTCTCCCAGCCGCCGGTGAGGCCCCGTCCGCGGAAGAGCCTGCGGAGGCTGCGGATCAGCCCCCAGGTGCAGTCCTCCAGCAGGTCGGCGAGGTACTCGGCGAGGTTGACGAACACGAACAGGCAGCCGAACGCGGCCTCGGCGGCCCGCCCGGAGCGCTCGTTGCGGTAGCGCCGGGGCGGGCGGCGGACCAGGTCGCACAGGTCGGCGTCGACGACGCCGCGCGGCTGCTCGCCGGGCGGCAGCAGGTGCGCGACCTCCGGCAGGCGCTGGGCCCCGGGCAGTGGCGGGGCGCCGTACGGGGGGTGGTGGGGGTGGCTCATCCGAAGGCCTCCTCGACCCGGTTGCGCGGCACCCGGTACGGGGCACCCTCGGGCGGGCCGTCGAGCGCTCCGGCGACGGTGTCCAGGCCCTGGTCGGTGAGCAGGTTGTCGGTGAGGACGCCGGTGAAGTCCCCGGCGCCGATGGCCGCGCCCAGGCCGGTCTTGACGCCGCCCTTGACGGCGCCGAAGCCCTTCCCGAGGACCTGGGCGGTGGCGAACTCGCCGAGGTTCTCCGCCGAGGGGCTGCGGACCAGGTCCCAGCCCGACTTGAGCCGGTTGCCCCTGCCGCCGAGCTTGCGGACGGCCTTGGCGGCCGCGCGGGCCTTCTTGATCGACCCGAGGGTGCGGGCCGCCTTCATCGCCTTGATCGCCTCGTGCAGCTCCTTGAGCGCCTTCTCCAGCTTGAGCGAGACCTGGCCCACCCGGGCGATGTAGACGGCGATCTCGCCCTCGACGATGAGGGCCTCGGCGGCGGTGGCGAGGCCCAGGGTGAGGATGTCGACCACGAGCCCGGCGGCCAGCGTGATGATCAGGGTCTCGATCGCCTCGCGGATGATCTCGATGATCAGCTGTTCGGCGAGCTGGCACTCGGCGGCGGCCTGGCTGATGATCTGCGCGACCTGCGCCATGTCCGCGGCGGTGGCGTCGATCGCCTCGACGACGGTGGTCATGTGGGCGCCGAACGCCGCCGAGGCCGCGCCCTCCCAGGCCGCGTCGACCCCGGTTCCGGCCGAGCGCAGCTCCTCGGCGACCTCCTGCATGGCCTTCGCCTGGGCCTGCCACTCGTGCGCGGCGGCGGTCAGCGCCTGCAGGTTGCCGGTGACCTCCTCCAGCTTGTCCATCAGCCCGGTGGCGTCGAGCGCCGCCTTGACGACGGAGTCGAGACCGGCGTCGAGCCCCTCGCTGACGGGGTTCTCGAAGCTGGGCAGCGGCGGCAGCTGTTCGGTGACCCGGTCGCGGGTCCACCTGTACGCGTCGACGGCGTCGCCGAACGAACCGGGGGCCAGGGTGCTCATCGGCCGCCCCCGTACACCTCGGCGGTGTCCTGCTCGTTGGTCTCGTAGTTGTCCACCGTGGCCCGCAGACCCCCGCCGGTCGCGTCGAGCAGGTCGATCAGGTCGGCGAAGTTCTCCCGCTCGGCGTCGGCGTGCTCCTGGTAGGAGTCGTACAGCTCGCCCGAGCCCGGCAGTTTGCCGAAGTCCTCGGACGAGAGCCGGACGCCCGCCAGGGCCGAGCGGATCTGCGCGATCCGTTCGGCCTGGGCGTCGAGAACGGCGGCGTACGCCGTGAGCGCTTCGGGTTCGACCCGAAACCCCGTGTCCCCCATGGTTGTTCCTTTGCTCTCCCGGTCAGGTCGATCATCGTACTGATGGGATTGGCAAAGACATCACGGGGCCCCGGGCGGATCGCCCGGGGCCCCGTGGAGAAAAGGTGAAGGATCGTCAGACGGTGTGCGCGTCGGTGAGGGTGAGCACCTCGTCCAGCACCGCGAGACCGGTCTTGGCCTCCTCCGCGGTGATGGTGCACGGCGGCACCACGTGGAAGCGGTTCATGTTGGTGAACGGCCACAGGCCGCGCTGCTTGCAGGCCGCCGCGAGCTGCGCCATCGGCGCGTTGTCGGCACCGGCCGCGTTGTAGGGGACCAGCGGCTCGCGGGTCTCCCGGTTCTTCACCAGGTCCAGCGCCCAGAACACGCCCAGGCCGCGCACCTCGCCGACCGAGGGGTGCCGCTCCGCCAGCTCGCGCAGGCCGGGGCCGAGCACGGTCTCGCCGATCAGCTTCGCGTTCTCCACGATGCCCTCCTCGGCCATCGCGTTGATCGTCGCCACCGCGGAGGCGCAGGCCAGCGGGTGCCCCGAGTAGGTCAGGCCGCCCGGGAACGCCTTCTGCGCGAAGGTCTCCGCGATCGCCCCGGAGATCGCCACGCCGCCCAGCGGCAGGTAGCCGGAGTTGACGCCCTTGGCGAAGGTCAGCAGGTCCGGGGTGATCCCCCAGTGGTCGGCGGCGAACCACGCGCCGGTGCGGCCGAACCCGGCCATCACCTCGTCCAGGATGAACACGATCCCGTACCGGTCGCAGATCTCCCGCACGCCCGCCAGGTACCCGGCCGGCGGCACCAGGATGCCCGCGGTGCCGACCACGGTCTCCAGGATGATCGCCGCGACGGTGCCCGGACCCTCGAACGCGAGGGTCTGCTCCAGGTGCGCGAGCGCGCGCTCGCACTCCTGCGCCTCGTTCTCGGCGTGGAAGTTCGAGCGGTACGGGTACGGGCCCCAGAAGTGCACGATGCCCGAGACGCCCGCCTCGTTCGCCCAGCGGCGCGGGTCGCCGGTCAGGGCGATCGCGTTGGCGGTGGCGCCGTGGTACGAGCGGTAGGTGGAGAGCACCTTGTGCCGACCGGTGTGCAGCCGGGCCATCCGGATCGCGTTCTCGTTCGCCTCGGCGCCGCCGTTGGTGAAGAAGATCTTGTCCAGGTCGCCGGGGGTGCGCTCGGCGATCAGCCGGGCGGCCTCGCTGCGCGACTCCTCGGCGAAGCCCGGCGCGATGGTGCACAGCTGCGCGGCCTTCGCCTGGATCGCCGCGACCACCTTCGGGTGCTGGTGGCCGATGTTGGTGTTCACCAGCTGCGAGGAGAAGTCCAGGTAGCGGTTGCCGTCGTAGTCCCAGAAGTAGGAGCCCTCGGCACCGGCCACCGCGAGGGGGTCGATCAGTGCCTGGGCGGACCACGAGTGGAAGACGTGCGCGCGGTCGGCGGCCTTGACGGCCTGCCCGGCGACCGAGTCAGCGGTGGGAGTGCTCATGCGACCAGCGTAGGGAGCCCGCCCCGCCCGGGGCAGTTTCATCCTGTCACGCGCGTCGCGGAACGCCCTGACAGTCTGACAAACGCCAGGGGCGCGAGGAGAACTCCCCACGCCCCGGCGAACGTCCCACGACCCGCTGGATCGCGGTCGTACCGCGCCCAACGGTCACGACCCGCTAGATCGCGGTCATACTGCGCCCAACGGTCACGACCCGCTAGATCGCGGTCATACTGCGCCCAACGGTCACGACCCGCTAGATCGCGGTCATGACGTGCTTGATCCGGGTGTAGTCCTCGAACCCGTACGAGGACAGGTCCTTGCCGTAGCCGGACTTCTTGAAGCCGCCGTGCGGCATCTCGGCGACCAGCGGGATGTGGGTGTTGATCCACACGCAGCCGAAGTCGAGCCGGCGGGACATCCGCATCGCGCGGGCGTGGTCCTTGGTCCACACCGAGGAGGCGAGCGCGTACTCGACGCCGTTCGCGTACTCGACGGCCTGGTCCTCGTCGGTGAACTTCTGCACGGTGATGACCGGGCCGAAGACCTCGTTCTGGATGATCTCGTCGTCCTGCCGCAGGCCGGAGACCACGGTCGCCGCCCAGAAGTAGCCCTTGTCGCCGACCCGGTGGCCGCCGGCCTCGACCTTGGCGTGCGCGGGCAGGCGCTCGATGAAGCCGGCCACCTGCTGGAGCTGGTTGGCGTTGTTGAGCGGGCCGTAGAGCACGTCCTCGTCGTCCACGCCGCCGGTCTTGGTGTCGGCGGCGGCCTTGGCCAGTGCCTCGACGAAGGCGTCGTGGATCGACTCGTGCACCAGGACGCGGGTGGCGGCGGTGCAGTCCTGGCCGGCGTTGAAGTAGCCCGCCACCGAGATGCCCTCGACGGCCTCGGCGATGTCGGCGTCCTCGAAGACCACGACCGGGGCCTTGCCGCCGAGCTCCAGGTGGACGCGCTTGACGTCCTTCGCGGCGGACTCGGCGACCTGCATGCCGGCCCGGACCGAGCCGGTGATGGAGGCCATCGCGGGGGTGCGGTGCTCGACCATCAGGCGGCCGGTCTCGC
The DNA here is from genome assembly GCF_042894345.1 of Kitasatospora sp. NPDC001540. Lineage (NCBI taxonomy): Bacteria > Bacillati > Actinomycetota > Actinomycetes > Kitasatosporales > Streptomycetaceae > Kitasatospora > Kitasatospora sp. NPDC001540. The sequence continues at coordinate 86,475 of NZ_JBIAVO010000031.1, read as the reverse complement.
GGTCGCCGCAGATCACGTTGAAGATGCCGGCCGGCAGCTCCATGTCCTTCAGCACGCCGCCGATGATCTCGGCCAGCAGCACGGTGGAGGCGGGGGTGGTGTCGGAGGGCTTGAGCACCACCGCGTTGCCCGCGGCGATCGCCGGGGCGAACTTCCACACCGCCATCATCATCGGGTAGTTCCACGGCGCGACCTGCGCGCAGACGCCGACCGGCTCGCGGCGGACGATGGAGGTCAGCCCGTCCATGTACTCGCCCGCGGCCTTGCCCTCCAGCAGGCGGGCGGCGCCGGCGAAGAAGCGCAGCTGGTCGACCATCGGGCCGATCTCCTCGGAGAGGGTCAGCGCGCGCGGCTTGCCGGTGTTGCGGACCTCCGCGTCCACGATCTCGTCGGCCCGGGCCTCGACCGCGTCGGCGACCTTGAGCAGCAGCTTCTGCCGGGTGGAGGGGGTGGAGTCCCGCCAGACCGGGAACGCCGCGGCGGCGGCCGCCATCGCGGCGTCCACGTCGGCCGCGCCGGAGAGCGGGGAAGTCGCGTAGACCTCGCCCGTGGTCGGGTCGACGACGTCGAGCGTGCGGCCGTCCGCCGCGTCGACGAACTCGCCGTTGATGTAGTTGCGCAGCGTACGAAGCTCGCTCACGGTCTCTCCTCGGTCTGGGCCTGCGACGTTGCAGCCCCGGGCGTCAGGTTACTCCGGGGTCCGGGTCACCACGGCATGTCAGCGACAAGCCACGATCGGCGGTGTGCAGGCTCGCGCATGTACGTAGCCAGGGTACCCAGATCCCTGCCGTTATCGACAGGCGTCCACGCGAAGAGCCACGCATTCCGTTCCCGATCTTCGAAACAGCGACGAAATCAGCAGCAGGGCGGCTTGCGATTCCGACGCCCGTCGGGCACAGTGGCGGCGTGGCCAACCGTGACCGGAACGCCAGCGTTCCCCTCGACGCCGCCTCCAAGGCGATCATCGAGCAGCTCCAGGAGGACGGGCGCCGTCCGTACGCCGCCATCGGCAAGGCCGTGGGCCTGTCCGAGGCGGCCGTCCGGCAGCGCGTCCAGAAGCTGCTCGACCAAGGCGTGATGCAGATCGTCGCCGTGACCGACCCCCTCACCGTCGGGTTCACCCGCCAGGCGATGGTGGGCATCCGCGTGGAGGGCGACATCGAGCCGGTCGCCGACGCGCTGGCCGCCTTCGACGAGGTCGACTACGTGGTCTGCACCGCGGGTTCGTTCGACCTCCTCGCCGAGCTGGTGTGCGAGGACGACGAGCACCTTCTCGAACTGATCAACAAGCGCATCCGCTCGCTTCCCGGCGTGCGGAGCACCGAGAGCTTCGTTTACCTGAAGCTCCGGAAACAGACCTACACCTGGGGCACCCGATGACAGCCGACCCGGCCCAGAAGGACCTTTCCAAGACCGCCTACGACCACCTGTGGATGCACTTCACCCGCATGTCGTCGTACGAGAACTCCCCCGTGCCGACGATCGTCAAGGGCGAGGGCACCTACGTCTGGGACGACAAGGGCCGCAAGTACCTCGACGGCCTGGCCGGCCTGTTCGTGGTGCAGGCGGGCCACGGCCGCGAGGAACTCGCCGAGGCCGCCGCCAAGCAGGCCAAGGAGCTCGCCTTCTTCCCGGTGTGGAGCTACGCCCACCCGAAGGCCGTCGAGCTGGCCGAGCGCCTGGCGAACTACGCTCCGGGCGACCTGAACAAGGTCTTCTTCTCCACCGGTGGCGGCGAGGCCGTCGAGACCGCCTGGAAGCTGGCCAAGCAGTACTTCAAGCTGACCGGCAAGCCGACCAAGTACAAGGTCATCTCCCGCGCCGTCGCCTACCACGGCACCCCGCAGGGCGCGCTGTCGATCACCGGCCTGCCGGGCCTGAAGGCCCCGTTCGAGCCGCTGGTGCCGGGCACCCACAAGGCCCCGAACACCAACATCTACCGCGCCCCGGCCTTCCTGGCCGGCCCCGACGGCACCGTCGACCCGGAGGCCTACGGCCGCTGGGCCGCCGACGAGATCGAGCAGGCCATCCTCTTCGAGGGCCCCGAGACCGTCGCCGCCGTCTTCGTCGAGCCGGTGCAGAACGCCGGCGGCTGCTTCCCGCCGCCGCCCGGGTACTTCCAGCGCCTGCGCGAGATCTGCGACCGCCACGACGTGCTGCTGGTCTCGGACGAGGTCATCTGCGCCTTCGGCCGCCTCGGCACCATGTTCGGCGCCGACAAGTTCGGCTACGTGCCGGACATGATCACCTGCGCCAAGGGCATGACCTCGGGCTACTCCCCGATCGGCGCCACGATCATCTCGGACCGCATCGCCGAGCCGTTCTACAAGGGCGACAACACCTTCCTGCACGGCTACACCTTCGGCGGCCACCCGGTGTCCTCCGCGGTGGCGCTGGCCAACCTCGACATCTTCGAGCGCGAGGGCCTGAACCAGCACGTCCTCGACAACGAGTCGAAGTTCCTGGCCACCCTGAACAAGCTGCGCGACCTGCCGATCGTCGGCGACGTCCGCGGCAACGGGTACTTCTACGGCATCGAGCTCGTCAAGGACAAGGTCACCAAGGAGTCGTTCAACGACGACGAGGTCGAGCGCGTCCTGTACGGCTTCCTGTCCAAGGCGCTGTTCGACAACGGCCTGTACTGCCGCGCCGACGACCGCGGCGACCCGGTCGTGCAGCTGGCCCCGCCGCTGATCTCCGACCAGTCGACCTTCGACGAGATCGAGCAGATCCTGCGGACCAGCCTCTCCGACGCGTGGCAGAAGATCTGATCCTCCTTCCCCACCCTCCACCGAAGGGCGGCCCCGGCTCCTCACCGCCGGGCCGCCCTTCGGCGTTCCCCGCGCGGCCCCGCCGGAACGGACCCGCCGGAACGGGCCCGCACGGACCCGCGAGGTGAATCTGCGGGCCAACACGCCGCTTTCGGGGTGATTCCTCCCTGTTCGGAGCAGTGCGCCGTACCCGCGCGACCGCCCGATCGTTCTAATCTGACGACTGTCATATCCCCGTCGGCACCTGGATGGATCTCATGTCAGCGGCCCCGCCCGACAACGACGTGCTCTGGGCCCGAGGGATCGTCAAGTCCCACCACGGCACCCCCGCCCTGCGCGGAGTCTCGCTGGGCGTCCGCGAGGGCGAGATGCTCGCCGTCACCGGTCCGCGCGGCTCCGGCAAGTCCACCCTGCTCGGCTGCCTGTCCGCGCAGCTCCCGGTCGACGAGGGCGAGGTCTGGTTCCACAGCTCCCCCGTGCACACCCTGGGCCGGGCCGGACGCGAGAAGCTGCGCCGCGAGCGCTTCGGCTACGTCGGCCCCGAGCCGCACCTGGTGCCGGAACTGACGGCCCGGGAGAACGTCGCCCTGCCGCTGCTGCTGGCCGGTGCCGGGCACCGGGCCGCCCACCGGGCCGCGGGCGAGTGGCTGGAGCGCCTGGACGTCGCCGACTGCGCCAAGCTGCGGCCCGCCGACCTGCAGCAGGACCGGCGCCAGCGGATCGCCGTCGCCCGCGCCCTCGCCCCCGAACCGCCGGTCGTCTTCGCCGACGACCCCACCGCCCCGCTGCACCGCGACGCCCGCGAACAGGTCCTGCGGATACTGGCCAGCGCCGCCCGCTCGCACGGGCTGACCCTCGTCCTGGCCACCCACGACGCGGCGCTCGCCCGCTTCGCCGACCGCACCGTCCACCTGGTCGACGGCCGGATCGCGCCCGAACCCGCCGCCGCCGTCGCCGCCGGGCACTGAGAGGGCCACCGTGTACTACCTCAGACTCGCCCGCGGCTACCGCGCCCTCGACCTCGCCCGCTGGCTGCTCAGCGCGACCGCCGCCGCCGTGGTCGCCGCCTTCCTGCTGCGCGCCCTCGGCCGCGCCCTGCACGGCACCGGGGGCAACCTGGAGCGGCTGCTCTGGTGCCTGCCGCCGCTCGCCGCGGTCGCCTGGTTCGCCGCCGTCACGGCCCGCGCCGTCCCCGCCCAGCACCCCGAGCGGATCACCGGCCTCACCGCGGCCGGTGCCGGGCCGACCCGGATCCGGCTGCTCGTCGCGGGCGAGATCGCGCTCGCCTGCGCGCTCGGCTCCGCGTTCACCCTGCTGCTGTTCCTGATCCTGCGCAACGACATCGCCGGGCCCTCGCTCGCCCCCGACCTCGGCATGGGCGTCCCGCTGCCCGCCGCCGCCCCGGTCACCCTGCTCGCGGTCCTCCCGCTGGTCGCCGGGGTCTCCGCGGCCTGCGCGGTCCGCCTCCCCGAGCGCCTCCCCGGCCGCCCCGCCGAACCCGCCGTCCCCCGGTACGGCGCCCTGCGCCTGCTGCTGCCCGCACCCGTCCTGCTCGCCGGGCTCGGCCTCGAACTGTACGGACTGCGCCCCGACGCGACCGACGCCGAACGCACCCTCGCCCTCCCCGCCGGACTGCCCGCCACCAGCCCCGCGCTGCTCACCGGCTGGACGCTCACCGCCCTCGCCCTCGCCCTGTGGACCGGCCCGCTGCTCGCCCTGGCCGGCCGGCTGCTCGCCCTGCGCAGCCCCGCGCCGCTGCGCCTGCTGGCCGGCCGCGGCCTCACCGCCCAGGCCCGCCGCCTCGGCGCGCCGCTGGCCGTGCTCGCCGCGGTCGCCGCGCTGCTGCTGGTCGCCTGGCGCAACCGGGCCCGGGCGGGCGGCGACGTCCCCGCCCTGACCCTGGTCGAGGGCGCCCTCGTCCTCGCCTGCGCCCTCGCCGCCCTCGCCGCCCGCCTGCACGAGCTGCGCGCCGACCGCCGCCCCGCCCTCGACGCCCTCGACCGCCTCGGCACCCCGCCCGGCCTGCTCACCGGCACCGCCGCCCTGCGCACCCTCGCCGCGGGCACCGTCGTGCTGCTGACCGGCGGGCTGACCGTGCTGCTCTGCCCGCTGCTGTAGCTGCTGCAGCGGCTGTAGCGGCTGCAGAACGCACCGGGGCCCGGGAGGAACGCGTCCTCCCGGGCCCTTCCCGCGCCCTGCTCAGCCCGCAGCGGCCAGCTGGCCGCAGGCGCCGTCGATCTCCTGGCCGCGGGTGTCGCGGACGGTGGTCGGCACGCCGTGGGCCTGCAGGCGGCGGACGAACTCGCGCTCGTCCTCGGGCCGGGAGGCCGTCCACTTCGAACCCGGGGTCGGGTTGAGCGGGATCAGGTTCACGTGCACCCGGCGGTTCTTGATCAGGCGGCCGAGCAGGTCCGCGCGCCACGCCTGGTCGTTGATGTCCTTGATCAGCGCGTACTCGATGGACACCCGGCGACCGGACTTCTCCGCGTAGTTCCACGCGGCGTCCAGCACCTCGTCGACCTTCCAGCGGGTGTTGACCGGCACCAGCTCGTCGCGCAGCTCGTCGTCCGGGGCGTGCAGCGACAGCGCGAGGCGGCAGCTCAGGCCCTCGTCCGCGAAGCGGTGCATCGCCGGGACGAGGCCGACGGTGGAGACGGTGATGCCGCGCTGCGAGAGGCCGAAGCCGTCCGGGGACGGGTCGGTCAGGCGGCGGATCGCCGACAGCACCCGGTTGTAGTTGGCCAGCGGCTCGCCCATGCCCATGAACACCACGTTCGACAGCCGGGCCTCGCCGCCGGGGACGGCCCCGGACTTCAGGTCGCGCATCCCGGCCGCGATCTGCTCGACGATCTCCCCGGTGGAGAGGTTCCGGGTCAGCCCCGCCTGGCCGGTCGCGCAGAACGGGCAGTTCATGCCGCAGCCCGCCTGCGAGCTGATGCACATCGTGACGCGGTCCGGGTAGCGCATCAGCACCGACTCGACCAGCGTGCCGTCGAACAGCTTCCACAGCGTCTTGCGGGTGGCGTCGTCGTCGCAGGAGACGTGTCGCACCACGGACATCAGCTCGGGCAGCAGCGCCTCGGTCAGCTTCGCCCGGCTCGCCGCCGGGATGTCCGTCCAGGTCTCCGGGTCCGCGGACATCCGGCCGAAGTAGTGGTTCGACAACTGCTTCGCGCGGAACGGCTGTTCGCCCAGCTCGGCGACGGCCTCCTTGCGCTCGGCAGGGCTGAGGTCGGCGAGGTGTCGCGGGGGCTTGGCGCCTCGCGGCGCGACAAAGGTCAGTTCTCCGGGCTTAGGCATGGTTGTTCCAGTGTCGCAGATGCCGGACGGCCCCCGGACGCGGTGGCGTCGCGGGGGCCGTCCGGTCCGGGCGGGCGGCGGGGCTCAGCTGCCGACGAAGACGGCGAGCAGCAGCCAGACCACGGGGGCGGTGGGCAGCAGGGAGTCCAGCCGGTCCATGATGCCGCCGTGGCCGGGGAGCAGGGTGCCCATGTCCTTGATGCCGAGGTCGCGCTTGATCATCGACTCGGCGAGGTCGCCGAGGGTCGCGGTGACGGCCGCGCAGCCGCCCAGGATCAGGCCCTGCCACCAGGTGCCGTCGTCGATCAGGTACTGCATCAGCAGGGCGCCCGCGATCATCGACAGGCCGATGCCGCCCGCCAGGCCCTCGCGGGTCTTGCCGGGGCTGATGGTCGGCGCGAGCTTGTTGCGGCCGAACTTGTAGCCGACGGCGTACGCGCCGGTGTCGGAGCAGATGGTGACGACCAGGAACAGCAGGATCCGCCAGGCGCCGTCCTCGGCGGCCAGCATCAGGGCGACGAAGGTGGCCAGGAACGGGACGTAGAAGGCGGTGAAGACGCCCGCCGTTATGTCGCGCAGGTAGTTCTCGGGCGGGGTGGACATCCGGGCGACCATCATCGCCAGGCCGGTCACGGCGAGGATCGCGGCGGCCCACTGGCCGCCCTCGAAGTAGCCGGTGACGACCATGCCGACGCCGCCGACCAGCAGCGGGACCTGCGGGACGCGGACCTCCTTGCGCTCGGCGAGCCGGCTGGTCAGCTCCCAGATGCCGACGGCCACGGCGGCCGCCACGACCGCCATGAAGACCGCCTTGACCACGAACAGCGAGGCCGCGACCACCGCTCCGAGTCCGACGCCCACGCCTATCGCGGCGGGCAGGTTGCGGCCGCCGCGCGGCTTGCGGGGCTGCTGGTCGGTCTGGGCCACGGAGGTCTCCTGGGCGGGGGGCATGATCTGAGTCTGTGCCGCGCCGCCCCCTCGCCATGCCGGGGGCCGCCGCGCGTGACCCGTTTGGTGTCGGCCGGGTCGGGCCGCCGGTGCCGTCCCGTGCGGAGCGGGTTCGGGCCCGGGTGGAGCCGCGCCCCGGGCCGGGCGGTCGGGCCGCCGGTCCGGGGCGTTGCGCGCAGGGGTCCGGATCAGACCTCCAGCAGCTCGGCTTCCTTGTGCTTGAGCAGCTCGTCGATCTGCGCCACGAACTTGGCGGTCAGGTCGTCGAGCTCCTTCTCGCCGCGGCGCCCGTCGTCCTCACCGATCTCCTTGTCCTTGACCAGCTTGTCGATCGCGTCCTTGGCCTTGCGGCGGATGGAACGGACCGAGACCTTGGCGTCCTCGCCCTTGCCGCGGGCCTGCTTGATGTACTCGCGGCGGCGCTCCTCGGTGAGCTGCGGGAGCACCACCCGGATGACGGAGCCGTCGTTCGACGGGTTGACGCCCAGGTCCGAGTCGCGGATCGCGGTCTCGATGGCCTTGAGCGCGGTCTTGTCGAACGGGGTGACCATGGCCATCCGCGGCTCCGGCACGGAGAACGAGGCCAGCTGGTTGATCGGCGTCAGGGCACCGTAGTACTCCGCGACGATCTTGGCGAACATCGCCGGGTGCGCGCGCCCGGTGCGGATGGCCGCGAGGTCGTCCTTGGCGACGCCGACGGCCTTCTCCATCTTCTCCTCGGCCTCGAGGAGGGTCTCATCGATCACTGTCTGCTCCCTGTCCGGTTCATCTGCTGTTGTCCCGTCCCGGTGCCCCGGACGGCTGGTGCTGCTCGGAGTCCCGACGCCTAGGCCCGGGCGGAGTCCTCGCTGATGAGTGTGCCGATCTTCTCACCCTTGACCGCGCGGGCGATATTGCCCTCGGCGAGCAGCTCGAAGACCAGGATCGGCAGTCCGTTGTCCTTGCACAGGGTGATCGCGGTCAGGTCGGCGACCTTGAGGTCGCGGGAGATCACCTCGGTGTAGTCCAGCGCGTCGAACCGGACCGCGGCCGGGTTGGTGCGCGGGTCGGAGTCGTAGACGCCGTCGACGCCGTTCTTGCCCATCAGCAGGACGTCGGCGTGGATCTCCAGGGCGCGCTGCACGGCGGTGGTGTCGGTGGAGAAGTACGGCATGCCCATGCCCGCGCCGAAGATCACCACGCGGCCCTTCTCCAGGTGCCGGATGGCGCGCAGCGGCAGGTACGGCTCGGCGACCTGGCCCATGGTGATGGCGGTCTGCACGCGGGTCTCCATGCCCTCCTTGATCAGGAAGTCCTGGAGCGCCAGGCAGTTCATCACGGTGCCGAGCATGCCCATGTAGTCGGAGCGGGCCCGGTCCATGCCGCGCTGCTGGAGTTCGGCGCCGCGGAAGAAGTTGCCGCCGCCGATCACGATGGCGACCTCCGTCCCGGCCCGGACCACCGTGGCGATCTCGCGGGCGATGGCGTGCACCACGTCCGGGTCGACGCCGAGGCCGCCTCCGCCGGCGAACGCTTCGCCGGACAGCTTGAGCAGTACCCGGCGGCGTGCACCGCCCGGCGCGGTCTCCTGCGTCTCCTGCATGGACTTTCTCCTTCTCCGCCTGCTGGTCAGCAGATCTGCAAAGTGCTGGTCACGGCGCCGGGCGTGCGGACCCGGTGCCGTGTACACGAGAGGAGGCCACTGCCGCGGGAACCGGTACGGTCTCCTGCACGGCAATGGCCTCCTCGTCGTTCATGGTGCCGACGCCGCCCCCTGGGGGTGCTGGAGGGCTCGATCGGCGCGCTCCTCCGTCCTCGCGGACGGGGGCGGTCCCCCTACCTTATGTCCGGCACGGGGCCGGGCGGGGCGGGACGGACCGCGGGGAGCGGTTCTCAGGCGCCGACGCGGAAGCGGACGAAGCGCTTGAGGGTGACGCCGGCCTCGTCGAGGACCTTGGCGACGGACTTCTTGTTGTCCTTGGCGAACGCCTGCTCCAGGACGGCGTTCTCCTTGACGAAGCCGGTGACCCGACCCTCGACGATCTTCGGCAGGGCGGCCTCCGGCTTGCCCTCCTCGCGAGCGGTGGCCTCGGCGACGCGGCGCTCGTTCTCCAGCTCCTCGGCCGGGATCTCCTCGCGGGAGAGGTACTTCGGCGCGAAGGCGGCGATGTGCTGCGCGACGTCCTTGGCGGTCTCGGCGTTCTCCTGGTCGAGCTCGACGAGGACACCGATGGTCGGCGGCAGGTCCGGGTCCGACTTGTGCATGTAGACGGCGACGAAGCCGTCGTTGTCGAACTGCGCGAAGCGGCGGAAGACGATCTTCTCGCCGAGGGTCGCGTTGGCCTCGTCCACGAACTGCTGGACGGTCTGGCCCGGGTTGATCTCGGAGGCCAGGGCGGCGTCCAGGTCGGCCGGGGAGGTGGCGGCCACGTGGGCGGCGATCGCGTTGGCGACCTCGACGAACTTGCCGCCCTTGGCGACGAAGTCGGTCTCGCAGTTCAGCTCGACCAGGACGCCGGACTTCTTGTCCTCGCTGATCAGCGCGGCGACGGCGCCGTTGGAGGCGTCACGGCCCTCGCGCTTGGCAACGCCCTTCTGGCCCTTGATGCGCAGGAGCTCGACGGCCTTCTGGACGTCGCCCTCGGCCTCGTCCAGGGCCTTCTTGCAGTCCATCATGCCGGCGCCGGTGAGCTCACGGAGCTTCTTGACGTCCGCGGCGGTGAAGTTCGCCATGGTTGTGATCTCTTCTCACGTCTCGCGTGTCTGCGTGGGAAAGTGCCGGGCTCCGGGGTGCGGACCCCCGGCACGGGAGAGAGGGGCACCCACCGGCTCAGCCCGGCCGGTGCCCCTCACCCTGGTGGTACGTCAGGCCTGCTCGGCCTCGGCGGCCGGAGCCTCGGCCGGGGCCTCGGTGGCGGCCTCGGCCGGAGCCTCGACAGCGGCAGCCTCGTCGGCGGCGGGGGCCTCGGCGGCCTTCTCGCCCTCGAGGATCTCCTTCTCCCAGGCGGCCAGCGGCTGGTCGGCGCCCGGCTCGGCCTTGGCGTCGCCCTTGGCGACACCGGCGCGGGACTTCAGGCCCTCGGCGACGGCGTCGGCGATCACGCGGGTCAGCAGGGTGACGGAGCGGATGGCGTCGTCGTTGCCCGGGATCTTGTAGTCGACCTCGTCCGGGTCGCAGTTGGTGTCGAGGATGGCGACGACCGGGATGTTGAGCTTCCGGGCCTCGCCGACCGCGATGTGCTCCTTCTTGGTGTCCACGATCCAGACGGCGCTGGGCACGCGCTGCATGTCGCGGATACCGCCGAGGGTCTTCTCCAGCTTGTCGTACTCACGCTGGAGGACCAGGAGCTCCTTCTTGGTGAGGCCGGAGCCGGCCACGTCCGTGAAGTCGATCTCGCTGAGCTCCTTGAGGCGCTGCAGACGCTTGTAGACGGTCGAGAAGTTGGTCAGCATGCCGCCCAGCCAGCGCTGGTTGACGTACGGCATGCCCACGCGGGTCGCCTGCTCGGCGATGGCCTCCTGGGCCTGCTTCTTGGTGCCGACGAAGAGGACGCTGCCGCCGTGGGCAACGGTCTCCTTGACGAACTCGAAGGCGCGGTCGATGTAGTTCAGCGACTGCAGGAGGTCGATGATGTAGATGCCGTTGCGCTCCGTGAAGATGAAGCGCTTCATCTTCGGGTTCCAACGACGGGTCTGGTGACCGAAGTGGACGCCGCTCTCCAGCAGCTCCCGCATCGTGACGACGGCCATGTGCCGTGCTCCTCGTGTGTTGCCCGGCGCGCCGTTCGGCGGCTTGCAGCCTGTGGGGTGCCGGGGTACTCGGTTTTGTCCGTGCCGGTCGGGCGACCGTCACGCCTGACGCCCCGACGTGCCAAGCCGCTCGGCCTGCGTGAGGCTTGCGGCCTCGGCAGGCTCGGCGGACCGAGCGGCACTCGCACCGTGACGACCGCTCCCCCGAGGGGGCGGGCCGCCGGTGGCGGGGCGTGCGAAGTCGACCCGGCAGACCGGGTCGCGTGTGAAGTGTACGGGAAGCCCCGAGCGACGGGCGACTCCCCGCGTTCCCACGACCCTGTTCAGCGCCGCTCCGAGCGGCCCACCGCCCACCGTTCACCCCTACGGGGGACGGCAGTTGTCCACAGCCCCCGGTCTGTCCACAGGCCCCGGAACCGATGTGCGCGCCGGGCACCGCGGGCCCCACGCTGACGGGAACGGACGGGTGTCGACACGGGGAGGAACGGCTGGTGCGGACGGGACGGTGGTGCGGGGTGGCAGGGGTGCGGGTGCGGATGTGGGTGGCGTTGTCGCTGGTGCAGGGACTGGCGCTGATGGCGTTCGGCGGGTTCGCGCCTGCGGTGGGGGCGGTGCGCTCCCCCGCAACGGGGGCTCTCACGGCGGGGGCTCCCGTGGTCGGGTCCCTCGCGGTCGAGCCCGGGCCGGGGCGGGTGTGGCCGGTGGGCGATCGGTCGGGGCTGCTGCGGCGGTTCGATCCCCCTCCGACGCGCTGGGCCGCGGGGCACCGCGGGGTGGACCTGGCGGCGGCGCCGGGCACCGTGGTGCGGGCGGCGGCGCCGGGCGTGGTGACCTTCGCCGGGGAGGTCGCCGGGCGTCCGGTGGTCGTGGTGACCCACACCGGGTCGGGTGCTCCTCCGCTGCGGACCACCTACCTACCGGTGGCCGCCTCCGCAGCGGTCGGCGCGGGCGTCGCGGCGGGCGACCCGATCGGGGTGGTGGCCGCCGGCTCCGGTCACTGCCCGGCCGACTGCCTGCACTGGGGGCTGCTCCGCGGCGACCACTACCTCGACCCGCTCGCCCTGCTCGGCTCCGGCCGGGCCCGGCTGCTGCCGCTCGCCCCGCCGTGAGCCGGGTCAGCCCGCCGGGCGCTCTCCTCCCCGGTCCGCCGGGCGCAGGCCGTCGAGGGCGAAGCGCACCGCGGTGTCGGCGATCTCCCGGACGGCCCCGGCCCCGGCGGCGTCCTCGCCGCGGATCCGTTCGGCCTGGCGGACCGCCGCCTCCACCACGCCCTGGAGCAGCGCGGCCGCGACGCCGGGCCGGTCGTGGCCGAGGTCCTCCAGGGTGCGGACCACCGTGGCGGTCAGCCCGGCGTGGGCCGCTCTGATCCTGGCCCGCGCGGCGTCGTCGAGTTCGTACTCGGCGACGGCGACCACGGCGCGGTGCACCGGGTCGGTGGCCAGCGACACCTGGCCGCGGACGTACGCCTCGATCCGCTCGACCGCGCTGTCGCGGACCGCCATGCCCGCTTCGACCTCGGCGGCCCAGAGCGGGAGGTCGACCGCGCAGAGCGCCTCCACCAGTTCGGACTTCGAGCGGAAGTACTCGTACACCGAGGACCTGGCGAGGCCGGTGCGTGCCGCGAGCGCGCCGAAGCTCAGCGCCTCCCGGCCGCCCTCCGCCAGCAGGGCGCGTGCGGCGTCCAGCAGCGCCGCCTGCTGCAACTGTCGATGCTCGGCCACCGTGGCCGCCCGGATTTTCGGCACGGCCCAACTCTACGGACGCCGACGACCGGTGGGCGCGACATCGCGCTCCCGCCGACCGCCACGCGCCGGGCGCACCGTCCGGCGCTCAGCGGACGTCGGACATCTTCGCCCGCAGTTGCAGCACCGACTTGGTGTGGATCTGGCTGACCCGGCTCTCGGTCACCCCGAGCACCTGGCCGATCTCCGCCAGGGTCAGGCCCTCGTAGTAGTAGAGCGTCACGACGGTCTTCTCCCGTTCGGGCAGCGTGTTGACCGCCGAGGCGAGCAGCCGCCGCAGCTCGCGGTCCTCGGCGATCTCGACCGGGTTGTCCGCACCGCTGTCCGGCAGCGTCTCCATCAGGGTGAGCCGGTCGCCGCCCTCGCCCGCCGAGTGCAGCAGCTCGTCCAGCGCCACCACGTTGGCCAGCGACAACTGGCTGAAGATGGTGTGCAGTTCGTCGAGCGAGATGCCCATCTCGCTCGCGACCTCGGGATCGTGCGGCGTCCGCCGCAGCCGGGCCTCCAGCGTGGCGTAGGCCCGCTCGACCGCTTTGGCCTTCTGCCGGACCGACCTGGGAATCCAGTCCAGCGCCCGCAGCTCGTCGATGATCGCACCGCGGATCCGGCTGATCGCGTAGGTCTCGAACTTGATCGCCCGGTCGATGTCGAACTTCTCGATGGCGTCGATCAGCCCGAAGACCCCGGAGGACACGAAGTCCGCCTGCTCCACGTTGGCGGGCAGCCCGACCCCGACCCGGCCCGCCACGTACTTCACCAGCGGCGAGTAGTGCAGGATCAGCTGGTCCCGGAGCCCGTGGTCGCCGGTCTCCTTGTACGAGCGCCACAACGCCTGCAGCGCCGACTGATCGGCGCCCTTCGGCCGCTCCCCTGCCTTCCCCTCGTCCGCCGCACCGCTGCGGGCACCGGGCGCGGAGGCCGGCGCGGGCACCGTGGCTCCGGCACGCTCGCCCGCGCCCGCGCCCGCAGCGCTGCCCGACGGCGCGTCGCGGACGGCGGTCTTCGCGGACGGCGCGGCTCCGCCGGAAGCCCCGGGCGCTCCAGGAGATGCAGGCCCGGTCGGGGCCGCGACCCCGGCCGGGAGCACGGCCGCTGCGGGGGACGGCACCGCCGACGGCGCACCCGGCGCCGGTGACGGCTGTCCGCTCCCGCCGCCGTGGCCGCTTCCGCCAGCGTGGCCGCTCCCGCTGCCCGGCCCGGGTGCGGGGGCCGGCAGCGGGACCGGTGAGGGTGCACCCTGCCGCGGGCCCGAACTCCCGCTCGCGTTCTGGCCTCCGCGCGCCTCCTGGCCCCCGCTCGGGGCCGGTGCCGGGGGTTCCGGCGAGCGCGCGGGGGGCGGCCCGCCCGCCTGCCTGCGGACCTGGGTGCTCCGGGCGGACGGCTCCTTCGCCTTCGACCGGGCCCCTCGCTTGGACTGGCCGCGCACCGTACGCCCGGCCGCGGGCGCTCCCGGAGACGGGTGCTCGGTGCCGACCGGCCCCGGCCGCTGCCCGTCGGTACCCCTCGGAGCTCCGCCGCCGCGACCGCCCTCGCCCCGGTCGCCGCCGTCCCGGCCCTCGGCTCCGGCCGGACCGTTCGTCCCGGTCCCCTCCCCCGCCCCCGCGCCCACGCCCGGGCGGGCGGTCTCGTCGCCGTACGGCCGCGGCTTCGTCGCCGCACCGGGCGGCGCCGCCTGCGGGCAGGGCAGCGCCTGGCCAGCCCGGTCGGTCGGTGGACGGGCCGGGGCCGGTCGGGCTGCGGGCCCCGACGGGGCGGGCGGGCGCGGAAGGGGGGAGGGAGGGGCGGGACGGGGCTGGGGCTGCGGGGGCGCGGCCGGGGGGCTGCCCGGTCGCGTCATTCCCACGACTCCCCCGGATCTGGCCCGCAGTTCCGCGGCGTTGTGGGTCTCGGCCCCCGTCCCGTCCGGGGACCGACCGTCACCGGTCACCCTGTGTCCGGGAATGTGAGTGGGCATGCGTTGGTCTGCGCCGTTCTGCCGAGTCATGTGCTGATAGGGACGCCATGGGCGAGCGTAGCGTGACCGAGTCGCTGCACAGTGCTACCGCCACTCGGGCGTCGCCCGATCCGGTGGCAGCAAAGGGCGGCGTCGGCGCGTCGCGGACGGGGGCGCCCGGACCGGCCGGGCCCCTTCCCGCCCGGGCCGCCCGCCGACCAGCACCGGCCAGCACCGACCGGCGCTCACCCGCGCGCCCCGTCGAGCACCCGGGTCCGGTCGGCCCGCACGGCGTCCGGCTCAACCCGCCGCTCCGTCATCGTCCCTCAACTCGCCTCGCACCACCTCCTGTTGACCGGTTGCCCCGCTCGTTTCCCATCAGCCTGTCCGGCTCTGCCCGGTTGTGATCACTTGCGACGCACCAGCCTCCAATGCGCTCCGTGCCGTTCGACGAAGCCGAGCGAGCTCAGCTCGTGGAGGTGTTGGACGGTGGCGGCCTCGGAGAGCGCCGCGTAGTGGGCGAGTCGTTGGACCGGTGCGCCGTCCGCGCTGGCGGGCACCGCTTCCAGGACGCGGGCCACCGGGGGTTCCAGTGCGTCCCTCGGCAGGATCGGGCCGACCCGCTCCGGCGCCAGGTCCGCCCCGATGGCGCCGATCAGCTCGCCCACCTCTGCGCCGCTGGTGACCATGGTGGCCGCCCCTGCCCTGATCAACGTGTGCACGCCTGCCGAGAGTTCGGAGGTGATCGGGCCGGGGACACCCATGGTGTGCCGGTTGAGGTCCCGGGCCCGGCGTGCGGTGCTGAGCGCGCCGCTGCGCGGTGCGGCCTCGACCACCACCGTGCCGCGGGTGAGCGCTGCTATCACCCGGTTCCGCAGCACGAACCTGAACCTGGTCGGGTTCATCCCGAGCGCCAGTTCGCTCACCAGCAGCCCCTCGCGCCCGATCCGCTGGATCAGTCCCTCGTTCCCGCGCGGGTAGCAGATGTCGACACCGCTGGCGAGCACGGCGATCGTCATCCCGTTGACCGCCAACGCCCCCAGGTGCGCGGCGGTGTCCACCCCGTACGCCGCCCCGGACACCACCACCCAGCCCCGCTCGGCCAGTTCGGACCCGAGCTGACCGGCGACGTGCCGTCCGTAGGCGGTGCAGGCCCGTGATCCGACGACGGCCACC
The DNA here is from genome assembly GCF_042894345.1 of Kitasatospora sp. NPDC001540. Classification (NCBI taxonomy): domain Bacteria; kingdom Bacillati; phylum Actinomycetota; class Actinomycetes; order Kitasatosporales; family Streptomycetaceae; genus Kitasatospora; species Kitasatospora sp. NPDC001540. The sequence goes on along the minus strand of NZ_JBIAVO010000031.1, from coordinate 70,876 downwards.
GATCTCAGGGCGAGCAGGCGCAGCGACGGCAGGCGCTGGGACGGGAGGCCGCGGGTCCACAGTCCGACCGGGCGGCTGTCGCCGAGGTCGTCGAGCTGGGAGGGCCACTCGCTGTCGCCCGGAATGATGAACTTCCCACCGAGCTTGGCGATGCGCTCCAGGTCGGCGACCGGGTTGAACTTTCGCAGCCTCTCCTGGTAGGCCGCGATCCGGTCGGCACCGAGCCCGAGCCGGTCCGCGGGTGCTCCCTCGTAGAACCCCCGCAGCAGTTGGACCGCACCGAGTCGTCGGATCGCCCGGCCGATCGCGGCGTCGCCCGGTTCGATCAGCCTGGTGAGCGCCGCCCGGGAGATCCGCTCGGGCTCGGGCGGATCCGGTGGAGCCGTCGGCGCGGCCCACGCCGTGGGGCGGATGACCCGGTGCTCGCCCCGTGCCGTCCCGGTACGGGCGGGTCGGTCTGCGGCCGTGGCCGTGGCCGCCCGGTGCGGCTGACCGGGTCGGCCGTCGGGCGGCGGGCCCGCCGGGTCGACCGGGTCCGGGCCGCCGTCCGTCCTCGGCACGGCCCGGACCGGCTCCGTCGGCCCGTGGCGCGAGCGGTGCACGGACGGCGGCCCGGCGCCGCGGACCAGGTGCCGGAGCCGCTCGCCGCCGTCACATCCCACCCGGGCGCCGACCGGATCGACGGCCGGGGCGTCCGACGGGGCGGCGGGCTGGTCGGCGCCTGCGCGGGATGCGGGGTGCACGGTCATCGGTACTCCTTCTGCTCGGGTCTGCTCGTGGTTCCCGTCCGCTTCTGCGCTGCGGACGGCGGTGGCTGGACGGGCCGGTCGGACTGGGCGGTCGGCCCGGAGTGGTTCGGCCGGCTTCCGACTCGGGGCGGGTGAGGCGTGGTCAGCACTCGTCCCCCGTATCCGTGTCGGTGGTGGCGTCGGCGTACGGGTAGCACTGGTCGTTCCTGCGGTCCGTCGGGCGGGTGGCGCGCTGGACGCCGGTGCGGAGGGTCAGCGCGCTCTGGATGTCGGACCGGTTGGGACGGCCACGACCGGCGAGGTCGGCCACCGTCCAGGCGACCCGCAGGACGCGGTCGAGTCCGCGTGCGGTGAGCAGGCCGCGGTCGAGGTCACGCTCGGCGTCGGCCAGCGAGCCGGGTGCGAGTTGCCAGCGCATGCGCAGTTCGTGCCCTGGCACTTCGGCGTTGGTCCGCCACGGGGTGTCGGCGAGGCGAGCGGCGGCCCGTGCCCGGGCTTCCTGCACGCGTGCGGCGACCGTCGCCGTGCTCTCGGCCCTTCCGCCTCGCTGCATCAGCTCGGCCTTGGTGACTCCGGCGACCTGGACTTGGAGGTCCACCCGGTCCAACAACGGTCCTGACAGCCTCGCTTGATAGCGGTTGACCATGACGGGTGTGCATTCGCATCCCTCTCCTCTCAGTGAATAGCGGCCGCAGGGGCAGGGATTGGCGGCCAGGCAGAGCAGGAAGCGGGCGGGCAGCCGCATCGAGCCCGCGGCCCTGGCGATCATCACCTCTCCCGATTCCAGGGGTTGGCGCAGCGCGTCGAGGACCCGGACCGGGAACTCGGGTGCCTCGTCGAGGAACAGCACGCCTCGGTGGGCGAGGGAGACGGCTCCGGGCCTGGGCAGTCCCGTGCCGCCGCCGACGATGGCGGGCATGGTCGTCGAGTGGTGCGGAGCGCAGTAGGGCGGGGTGTCGATCAGGGGGCGGTCGGGTGGGAGCAGGCCGGCCACGGAGTGGATCGCGGTCACTTCGAGGGCTTCGGCGGGGGTGAGGGGCGGGAGCAGGGCCGGAAGCCGTTCGGCCAACATCGTCTTGCCGGCCCCGGGCGGGCCCTTCAGGTAGAGGTGGTGCCCGCCCGCTGCGGCGATCTCCAGGGCTTGGCGGGCTTCGTACTGCCCGGCCACGTCGGCGAGGTCGGGCCGGACGGACTGTTCCGAGGTGAGGTCGCGGACGCCGAGGCCGGGCAGTAGCAGCCCGGCGAACGAGGAGTCGGGGCGGCCGGTGAGCGCGTCCGGTGGTTCGTCGGGGACGGGGGCGTTGGTGAGGATCGCGATGAGTTGGCGCAGGCTGCGCACGCCGAGGACGGAGACTCCGGGCACCAGTCTGGCTTCGGCGGCGGTCTGCTCGGCGACCACGATCTGCCGGTAGCCCGCGTCGGCCGCCGCCAGGACCGCCGGCAGGACTCCGCGCACCGGGCGCACGCGGCCGTCCAGCCCCAGCTCGCCGATGATCAGCAGGCCGTCGATCGACGCGGGGTCGAGCCGTTCGGCGGCTGCCAGGACGGCGCAGGCCACCGCCAGGTCGTACCCGCTGCCGCTCTTGGGCACGGAGGCCGGGGTGAGGCCCACGGTGAGCTTTCGCAGCGGCCACTTCTCGCCGCTGTTGGAGACGGCGGCGCGCACCCGGTCGCGGGCTTCCAACAGGGCCTTGTCGGCGAGGCCGACCAGGCTGAAGGCCGCGAGCCCGGGTTCGAGGTCGGCCTGGACCTCGACCACGACGCCGTCCACCCCGACCAGGGCGACCGAGCAGGTGCGGGCGAACGCCATCTCACACCGCCCCGCGCAGGTGCTCGACCGCGGCGGCGCCCCGGCGGGGGCTGACCACGGCGACCAGGTCGATGCGGACCCCGCCGGGCGGCGGCGGAGCCGGACCGCCGCTCTCCGCGTCGGGCTGCCGGGCGGCTCCCCCGGCTCCCACCGCCCGTTCGGCAGCGAGCACCAGGCGGGAGAAGTGCACCGGCCAGCGTTCGGCGAGCCAGCGCTCAGCGAGACGGCGCAGCCGGTCGGCCTTGGTCTGGTCGATCGCCTCGGCGGGCTGTTGGAAGCCCCGCTCGGAACGGGTCTTCACCTCGCAGATCGCGAGGGTGTCCCCGTCGAGCGCGACGATGTCGAGCTCGCCCTCGGCGCAGCGCCAGTTGCGCTCCAGGATGCACAGCCCGTCCTCGGCGAGCCGACGGGCGGCGACCTCCTCGCCGTAGCGCCCGAGGCCGTTGTTGGTGGACGTCTTGTTGGGGTTCTGCACGGCAATCACCTCCGGCCGGAAGGTTGCCGCCATGTGCCGGGGGTGGGCCAGCGGGATCGTCGATCCTGTGGATAACTCGGGCCTGTGGATAACTCCGTTCACCTGTTCGAGCTACAGATGCCCGTAGATCGAAAAATGCGCTGGACAGCGCCCGAGCGATCGGGTCAGTCTCGGTGGCCCGGGCACGGCCGCAGCGCGGTCAGCTCCCGAAGGCGGAGTCGTCCGAGGGCAGCTCGAGGTCGCTCTTGGCCAGCTCCTCGATGTTCACGTCCTTGAAAGTCAGCACGCGGACCTTCCGAACGAACCGGGCCGGTCGGTACATGTCCCAGACCCACGCATCCGCCATCGACACCTCGAAGAACACCTCACCCTGCACCGAGTGCACCTGGAGGTCGTAGTCATTCGTCAGGTAGAAACGCCGCTCGGTCTCGATCACGTACTTGAACAGGCCGACGACATCCCGGTACTCCCGGTAGAGCTTGAGCTCCATCTCGGTCTCGTACTTCTCGAGGTCTTCGGCACTCATTCCAAGCGTCCCCTCACTCGTCACGTCCACCCCATTGTGGACCACCGGGCGCGTGCTCAGAGCCTTACTGGCGGTTCTGGCGGCCCATCCGTCAGAACCCGTGCCACCAGTTCGGCCAGTCCGCGCGGGTGGACGGTCTCCTTGGTGGCCCTCAACTCACCCAGCGTCCACCAGCGGACGGCCAGCAACAGCGCGTGCTCGTCCGCTCCACCGTCCGTCAGTGACACCGAGGTCCGCGTGGTGCGGGCCAGTCGGAACCACTGCTCCTGTCGGTACTCCCTGCCCCGGAAGGAGAACTCCACCGTGCCGTACGCGACCAGCGGCCCCCAGTCCACGTCCGTCAGCCCGGTCTCCTCGGCCAGCTCGCGCCGGGCCGCCTCCAGCGGGCCCTCGCCCGGCTCGATGCCGCCGCCCGGCGTGATCCACCAGGTGGTGCCGGGCTCGGCCGGGTCCGTGCCGCGCAGCAGCAGGACGCGGTCGTCCGGGTCCAGCAACAGCACCCGAACGGCCCTGCGCTGTTCGGCCGCCACCTGGTTCAGCTCCGTCCTGAGGCGCTGCGCGCGCCTCCTCACCGGTACCGGCGCCGGGGCCGGTCCGTCCTCCGCCGCGGGGTCAGGCCCTCCGCTGCCGCAGTCGACGGAGCAACGAGACCGCTCCACCCACCGCGGAGGCGGCCACGATCAGCACCGCACCGCCGGCCGACGTCCACGCGGCGGGCAGCAGCGGACCGGCCCGGTGGGCACTGGGCGCGCCCAGGTCGTCGAAGGACGAGGTGCGCCGCTCCAGCCCGGCCCGGGAGAACGGCTGGACCACCGCCTCGACCCTCGCCTTCACCCCGGAGACCGGCACCGAGCCGAACGCCACGTCGAGATGGCTCCGCGAGTCCAGGGAGTTCCCCCGGAAGTCGCCGAGCAGGAACAGCCGCCCCTCGGGCACGGAGACCGAGAACTCGGTCGTGCTCACCCGGAGCGGGGCGAGGTAGGGCTCGGACACCTGGTGCCCGTTGACGGTGATCCGCCCCTCGCGGTCGCCGGAGACGGTGTCCCCGCCGACCGCCACCACGCGCTTCACCAGGGTCGCGTTTCCCCAGTCCTGGTCCTGGAAGACCACGATGTCGCCTCGGCCGACCGAACCGCCGGCGCGGGCCAGGACGGTGTCGCCGATCGCCAGGGTCGGGCTCATCGAGCCGGTGGGGATCTTGTAGGGCCGGTACTGGACGGCGAGCACCGCGAAGCCGCCGACCAGCATCACGAAGCCGAGCGCGATCACCGCGCCCTGCACGATCGACGCGGCACTCCGGCGACGGGCCGGTCCGGCCCCGGTCTCCGGTGTCCGCTCCGCGACGCTGCTCATCGGCTCCGCCCTCTCCTGGCCGCCGGGAGCTCCGGTCGAACCCCTGCGGCCCGTCCGCGGCCGGCCGTCCCGGTCCGGACAGCGCTGCGGACCGCGGCACGTGCGAGCAGATTACTCGCCAGTACCGCGGCCCGCGCAAGAGGCGTTCCCGGTCAGTCGGTGTCCACTCAGCGGCGGCGCCGACGCACCCACCAGACCGCGGGCACGGCGAGCGCCGCCCCGGCCGTCGTCGGGGCCAGCGGTCCGGCGGCGGCGAGCCCCTTCTGGTCGAAGGTGTCCGGAACGGGCAGCGTCGCCCAGTCGCCGATCGGCCAGGCCACCACGAAGGCGCGGCCGACCACGTTGTCGACCGGGACGGTGCCGCCCCCGGGCTGGTCCATGTGGTACCGCGAGTCCAGCGAGTTGCCGCGGTGGTCGCCCATCACCCAGATGCTGCCCTTGGGCACGTGCACCGGCCCGAACGGCTTCTCCCCGCACGGGGTGTTGCCGGGGAAGATGTACGGCTCGTCGAGCGCCACGCCGTTCACCTTGACCGGGCCGGAACCCTGGCACTCGACGGTGTCACCGCCGACCGCGATGACGCGCTTGATCAGGTCCTTCTCGTTGCTGGACGGCATCAGACCGATGAAGCTGAACACGTCCTGCACGCCGCGCACGAAGGAGTTGTCGCTGCGCTGGGTCGGCTCGTCGTTCAGCCAGCCGCCCGGGTCCTTGAAGACCACCACCTCTCCGCGCTCCGGCTCCGAGCCGAACCACGGGGTGAGCTTGTCGACCAGGACGCGGTCTCCGACCTGGAGCGTGTTCTCCATCGACCCCGAGGGGATCGAGAACGCCTGGACGAAGAAGGTCTTGATCACCAGGGCCAGGATCAGCGCGATGCCGACCAGGATCGGCAGTTCCTTCCAAAAGGAACGCTGCCGGGGAGCCCTCCGGGACGGATTCTCGGCGTCCCCGTCGGTCCCCGAGCCGGCCTCGGCGTCCCGGAGCTCCTCGCCGTCACCGGCGGACAGCCCTTCCTGGTTGCCGACGGGCTCCCCGTCGGGCTCCGGAGCACCTGATCGGGCACCGATCACCAGATCCCCCACGACATCTCCTCCCTGCTGTGCGGACGCCTGCGCGCCCGCGCTCACCAGTGCCGCACAGCGGGCACCACACTCTGCGATCAGTCGAGGGCCCGCCTCTGGCTTGCCCTACCTGGGCAGGCCCGACACCAGGCCGCAACCGAGCACTTCACACTTCTCTATCACTCCCGGTCGACGGGCCCGTGCTCCCACGCGCCGACCGGAACGTCAGTCGGCCACCGACTCGCCCCTCCGGTCCGTCCTGCGGTACCGGGTGAGGAGCGGAAAGACGCCCAACACACCCATAACGAGCGGGGGTTCCGCAGGAACCGGTTCAACTGCGGCGGATCCTGCGGCCCGCACCGGCAGGGAGGAGAGTGAATCGGGGACGTCCAGTTGACCGAAGTGGGAGAGCGGCCAGGCGACCACGAAGGCACGTCCCACCACGTTCTCCACCGGGATCGTCCCGGAGCCCGGATTGCCCATGTGGTAGCGGGAGTCGGCGGACAGGTCGCGGTGGTCACCCATCACCCAGAGCCGCCCCTGCGGGACCGTCACCTTGAAGGTGATCCGCGAGGGCGAGTTCCCGGCCGCGATGTACGGCTCGTCCAGCGGGGTGCCGTTCACGCTCACCCGGCCGTGCTCGTCGCAGCACTCCACGGTGTCGCCGCCGACCCCGATCACCCGCTTGATCAAGTCCCGTTCGTCGTCGGAGGGAAGGAGCCCCACCGCGGAGAACACCGACTTCACGTTCCGCATCACGGGCCCGTCCGCGGACGGTTTGTGGTCGCTCTCCAACCAGCCGCCCGGGTCCTTGAAGACCACCACCTGGCCGCGCTCCGGCTCGGCGCCGAACCACGGGGTGAGCTTGTCCACGACGACCCGGTCGCCGATCCGCAGGGTCTGTTCCATCGAACCGGAGGGGATCACGAACACCTGGAGCAGGAACGTCTTCATCACCAACGCGATGACCAGGGCCACCAGCACGATCACCGGCAGCTCGCGCAGGAAGGAGCGCTGCTTGCGGCGCGCGGCGCGCTTGGCCGCACGGCGGCGCTCGGCGCGGCCCCGCGCGGGACGGCTTCCCTCGGCCCCCGCACCACCCACGCCACGCGCCCCGTCCCCGTCCCCGTCCCCGTCCCCGTCCCCGTCCCCGTCCCCGTCCCCGGAGGAGAGGTACACGGACTCGGGCTCCGACTCGGACTCGGACTCAGGCCCGGACTCGGGCTCGACGTCGGGCGCGGAGCCGGTGCGGCCCTGGCCGGTGGCGGCGGTCCTGGGTCTACCTCTGCTCCCCATGGCCACCGGTCCCCTCAATCGCGGCGAACGCCGCCGGTCGGTCGAGGGAGCCGGCACGGCCGAGGGGGAACATCACCCAGTCCGCGCGGCCGATCACCTTGTCCTCGGGCACGGCACCGCCGCCGGGCTCGCCGAGGTGGTCACGGGAGTCGCGGGAGGCGCTGCGGTGGTCGCCCATCACCCACAACTTGCCGTCGGGAACCACGATGTCGAACGGCACCGCCGACGGCGAGTCGCCGGGGAACAGGTACGTGCTCTCGTCCAGCGGCACGCCGTTGACCTTGAGCCGACCGTCGGTGCCGCAGCAGGTGATCCGGTCCCCGCCGACGCCGATCACCCGTTTCACGTAGACCGTGTCGCCCGCGGGGGCCAGGCCCGCCTCGGTCAACAGCCGCTTCAGGCCGGACGGTTCGTCCTGGTACGGCAGGAAGGAGCCGATGCCGTCGAAGACCACCACGTCACCCCGCCGGGGGTGCCCGCCGAAGGCGTACGCGAGCTGGTTGACCAGCAGCCGGTCGCCCGGCTCCAGCGTCCCCTCCATCGAACCGGACGGCACCGCGAACGGCCGCACCGCGAAGGCGTTCACCAACAGCAGCGCGACCACGCACACCGCGCCGATCCACAGCAGGTCCCGCGACCACCGCCGCCCGCCGTCACCGCCGTCACCGCCGTCCTCGTTCCCCTCACCGGATCCGGAGCCGACGTGAGCGTCAGCGTCAACGTCAACGTCAGAAGTGGGGTCAGGACCGGGGCCGGAGTCGGGCGCCGCGGCAGGGGCCGTGCCGACGCCCGCGTCGGAGCCGTGGCGCGAGCCAGCGAGCGGTCCAGCGTGCGGTCCGGCGAGCGGTCGGGCGCCGGGAGCCGTTCCGGAAGCTGTCCCGGGAGCCGTTCCGGGGGCGGAAACGACGGCGGACCGCGACGGCGAGTCCGCACCCGTGGGTGCGGGACTGCCGTCGCGGTCCGTCGGTGGCTCGTGCGTGCTCATCGGGGGTGAGCTTATCCCTCCGGTCTACACCGGTTGGAGGGCCGACCCCCGTCGAGCCTGCGCGATCACGCGTCGCGCTTCTCCTTGATCTTCGCGGCCTTGCCGCGGAGGTCGCGCAGGTAGTACAGCTTGGCGCGGCGGACCGCACCGCGGGTCACGACCTCGATCTTCTCGACGACCGGGGTGTGCACCGGGAAGGTGCGCTCGACACCGACGTTGAAGCTGACCTTGCGAACGGTGAAGGTCTCACCGATGCCGGCGCCGTGACGACGGATGACGACGCCCTGGAAGACCTGGACGCGCGAGCGGTTGCCTTCGATGACTCGGACGTGCACCTTGAGGGTGTCGCCGGGGCGGAAGGCGGGGATGTCGGTGCGCAGCGAGGCCGCGTCGACAGCAGCGAGCTTGTTGCTCATCGTTGCTCTCCATCGCAGGCGCCACGGGCCGCCCACGGAAGTTCGATTCAACCGGGTGGTGTTGCGGGCCGCTTCGGCTGGCGATGATCCCCCCGTGGCGGGGGCACCGGTCCACTGACTCCCCGCGAGGGGAGCCGGGCGGCAGACAACAGTCGCCTATTCTTCCACAGGCTCGGCCACGGACCGAAATCGGCCCTCGGCCTCGTCCCAGGCCAGGCCGAGCACGCTCAGCGCCTCGCGCTCCTTCTTGGTGAACGCCTCGCGCCGCCAGCGGGCCACCAGGTCGGGCCGGTTGGCGAGGGTGCGGGCGAACGCCTGCTCGCGCCGCCACTGGGCGATCTTCCCGTGGTGGCCGCTGAGCAGGATCTCCGGCACCTCCCGGCCGCGCCATTCGGCGGGCTTGGTGTACACCGGGCCCTCCAGCAGGTCGGCCATGGCGCCGGGGGCGAAGGAGTCGTCGCGGTGCGACTCGGCGTTGCCGAGCACGCCGGGCAGCAGCCGGGCGATCGCCTCGACCATCACCAGCACGGCGACCTCGCCACCGGCCAGCACGTAGTCGCCGATGGAGGTCTCGACCACCGGCATCCTGGTCGCGGCCTCCTCGATGACCCGCCGGTCGATGCCCTCGTAGCGGGCGGGCGCGAAGGCCAGCCAGGGGCGGGCGGCGAGGTCCTGGGCGAGCTCCTGGGTGAAGGAGCGCCCACTGGGGGTGGGCACCACCAGGGTCGGCACCTCGCCCTCGGGCCCGGCGGCCAGGACGGCGTCCAGGGCGGCGCCCCACGGCTCGGGCTTCATCACCATGCCGGGGCCGCCGCCGTAGGGCGTGTCGTCCACGGTGCGGTGGATGTCGGTCGTCCACGAGCGCAGGTCGTGCAGGTGCACGTCCAGCTGGCCGCGGGCCCGCGCCTTCCCGACCAGGGAGACGTTCAGCGGCTCCAGGTACTCGGGGAAGATCGTGACGACGTCGATCCTCATGTCGCTCACGCGCCACCCCCCTGCTCGCCCGCGCCCGCGCCCGCGCCCGCATCAGCAACAGAACCAGAACCAGAACCAGAACCAGCGTCCGCGTCCACGTCCGCGCGGGCGGAGGCGACCACCGCGTCGACGGGGTCGATCAGGCCGGGCGGCGGGGTGATGACGACGCGCTGCTCGTCCAGGTCGATGGTGGGGACGATCTGCTCGACGAACGGGATCAGCACCTCGGTGCCGTCGGGTCGCTCGACGGTCAGCAGGTCCTGGTACGGGAGGTGGACCACCTCGGTGAGCTCGCCGACCCGGGTGCCGTCGGCCAGCACCACGTCCAGGCCGATGAGCTGGTGGTCGTAGTACTCGTCCGGGTCCTCGGGAGTCTCGTCCGGGTCGACCTCGGCGATCAGCATGGTGCCGCGCAGGGCCTCGGCGGCGGTGCGGTCCTTGACCCCGGCGAAGCGCAGCAGCAGGCGCCCGCTGTGCACCCGGCCGCTCTCGACGGTCAGCGGTCCGATGGCGGCGGGGTCGGTGAGGAGGACCGCGCCGGGCCCGAGCCGCAGTTCCGGCTCGTCGGTGCGGACTTCGACGCTGACGTCCCCCCGGATGCCGTGGGCGCGGCCGATCTTGCCGACGACGAGCTGCACGGTGATCGTTCTCCTGAGAGGTGATGGAGCTGGAAGGTACTTGCGGAGGAAGCGGGGTGGGGCGGGGGCGGGGCGGCCCCGGCGGTGCCCCGGAAACGGGAAGGACCGGCCGGGACGGATGCGTCCCGGCCGGTCCTGAAACCCGGTGGCCGACCTGGTGGTCGGCGCCCTCGGTGGTCGAGCGGAGGTCAGCGGAGGCTGTCCACGTCGACCAGGTCGACCCGGACGTTGCGGCCGCCCAGGGCGCCGACCACGGTGCGCAGCGCGCGAGCCGTGCGGCCGCCCCGGCCGATCACCTTGCCGAGGTCGTCAGGGTGCACGCGCACCTCGATGGTGTGTCCGCGGCGCAGGTTGCGCGAGCGGACCTGCACCTCGTCGGGGTGCTCGACGATGCCCTTCACCAGGTGGTCGAGGGCTTCCTCGATCATGCTCAGGCCTCGGTGGAAGCGGCCTCGGCCTCGTCAGCCTTGTCCGACTTCTTGGCCTTCGGGGTGATGGCGACACCGGTGGTGGCGTCCTCGAAGCCGGCGACGGCCTTGGCGAACAGGTGCGAGAAGTCCTCGACCTTGGGCTCGGCCACCTTGAGCGGCTCCGGAGCCGGCAGGCCCTTGAACTTCTGCCAGTCGCCGGTGAGCTTGAGGATGGCGAGGACCGGCTCGGTCGGCTGGGCGCCGACGGACAGCCAGTACTGGGCGCGCTCGCCGTCGACCTCGATCTTCGAGGGGTTGTAGGTCGGCTGGTAGATGCCGATCTCCTCGATCGCGCGGCCGTCACGCTTGGTGCGCGAGTCGGCGACGACGATGCGGTAGTGCGGGGCGCGGATCTTACCCAGACGCTTCAGCTTGATCTTGACAGCCACGGGTGTGGATTCTCCTGGTTTTGACGTGGGTGAGCAGCGCTCCGCCGCGTGGGGCTGCGGCGTGAGGTGCCGTTCAAGGGACACGCCAGCCTTTGGGAGAGAGGGTCCTGCTGGGCTGCCGAGTACTCAGCCATCAATTGTGCCACACCACGAAGGTCCCCCCGAACCGCGCCCCCGCGCGGTACGGCAGGACCTCCTGACGTTCCAGGACCTCCCGACATCCAGGACCTCCCGTCAGGACCTCCTGACGTCGTCGAGCGCCGCCGGACCCCGCCCCGGTCGAGCGCTCGTTCCGGCCGGACGGCGTCCGCGGGCGGGCACCGTTCGGGCCGGGGTCGTACGGGATCAGGCGATCTTGAACGGTTGCTGGCACGCGCCGCAGACGATCGCGGCCTGCGCCAGCACGGACGGGACGACGCGGACGTTGCGGCCGCAGCCGCAGACCGCCTTGACCCGGACGCCGCCGCCCGAGGAGCCGTGCCGCGCGGCCGGCCCGCGGAAGGCGCGGTGGTTGCCCTCGCCCGCGACGGCGAGCTGGTGCGCCCCGAGCGCGCGGTCGAGCCGCTCGATGGTCTCGGCGTAGCGGTCGCGGGTCTCGTGCCCCATCGTGACCTGGGAGAAGCCGCTGCTGGCGTGCGGCTCGACCGGGTGGGCCAGGCCCAGCTCGGAGGCGAGCAGCAGGAAGCGCCGGTTGTGGTAGCGACCGGCCCGCGAGGTGTCGCGGATCTCCCGGGCGGCGGCCAGGCCGTGGGCGGCCTCGTGCAGCAGCCGCTCGAAGTTGAGCTGGGTGCCGCAGGCGGACGAGGATTCGCCGATCAGCGCCTCGGGCGACGCCAGGTCGGGCAGGTCCCGGTGGTGGGCCTGGATGTCGCTCCAGGCGGCGGCCAGTTCGGCCGCGAGGACGAGGGGCTGTGTCGTGCTCACGCTGTACCAACGATGGGGAGAGAACCGGTGTTCCGGCGGGTACCCGTATTCGGGAACTCACAGCGGACTCTCAGGAACGCACTTTCGCGCGCGAATTGCGCGACTCCGGACTGACGCAAGACCAACCCCCTGCACGTGTGGGCCCGGCGGGCTTCGCCGGGCTTCGGCACCCGCCGCGGAGCCCAACATCCCCACGACGGACGGCCCGCGCCCTGTCCGAAAATTGACAGGGCCACGGGCCGTATACCGTACCGCTTGCGGAGTACCTCGGGGAGTTGACTGGTCAGTAGTCTCAACTGCCAGCACGCGGACCGGGGTTCCGGATTTCTCCGCCCCCCGGCCCGCGGCTCCGGTCAGTACGCGCGGGCCACCAGCGCGTAGTTGCCGGGCTGGTCGTCGGCGGCCGGAACGGTGCCGTCCGCGGCGACCAGGCAGCGCACCGAGACGCCCTGCTCGGCCAGCTTGGCCTCGCCCTCGGGGCCGAGGTCGGCCCAGGAGATCCGGCCCCAGCCGGTGGCCGCGGCCTCGACGGCCTCGTCGATGCTCTTGACGTCCACGGTGCGGGACTCGCGGCGCTCGCGGGACTCGCGCAGCAGCTGCGCCTGGTCCTCCTCCAGGATGCCGGGGACGATGGCGGCCAGGGAGTCGACCGAGACCGGCTCCTTGCCCCCGGCGATCCGGCGCACCAGCATCGCGGTGCCGGCCTCCAGGTCGCGCGGGCCGACCTCGATGCGCAGCGGGACGCCCTTGAGCTCCCAGTCGACGGCGCGGCGGCCGAACGGGGTGTCGGTGCGGTCGTCGACCACCACCCGGACGCCCGCGGCCTCCAGCTGGGCGCCGATCTCGCGGACCTTCGCCAGCACCGCGTCCTCGCCCTTGATGGCGAGGACCACGGCCTGCACGGCGGCCAGCCGCGGCGGAACCCGTAGGCCGTTGTCGTCGCCGTGCGACATGATCAGGCCACCGACCATGCGGGTGGAGACGCCCCAGGAGGTCTGCCAGACGTGCTCGCGCTCGGCGCCCTGCAGCTGGTAGGTGGTGTTGAACGCCTTGGCGAAGTTCTGGCCCAGTTCGTGGCTGGTGCCCATCTGCAGCGCCTTGCCGTCGCCCATCATGCCTTCGAGCGTGAGGGTGTTGATGGCGCCGGCGAAGCGCTCCTTGGCGGTCTTGCGGCCGAGCACCACGTCGATGCCGAGGACGTTGGTCATGAAGTCGCCGTAGACGTCCGTGTGGATCCGCGAGGCGTACGCGCGGGCGTCCTCGTAGGTGGCGTGGGCGGTGTGGCCCTCCTGCCAGAGGAACTCGGTGGTGCGCAGGAAGACGCGCGGGCGCAGCTCCCAGCGGACCACGTTGGCCCACTGGTTGATCAGCAGCGGCAGGTCGCGGTGGCTCTGCACCCACTTGGAGAAGTACTCGTTGATGATGGTCTCGGAGGTGGGCCGGACGACGACCGGCTCCTCCAGCTCCTTGCCGCCGCCGTGGGTGACCACCGCGAGCTCGGGGGCGAAGCCCTCGACGTGCTCGGCCTCCTTGGTCAGGTAGGACTGCGGGATGAACATCGGGAAGTAGGCGTTCTGCGCGCCGGCCTTCTTGATCCGCGCGTCCATCTCCTGCTGCATCCGCTCCCACAGGCCGTAGCCGTACGGTCGGATGACCATGGTGCCGCGCACCGGACCGTTGTCGGCCAGCTCGGCCTTGTTGATGAGGTCCTGGTACCAGCGGGGGAAGTCTTCCGCCTGGGGGGTGAGAACGGGTGCCTTAGCCATGGGCCGAATGGTACGGAAAACCGGGGCCGGACCGTGAATCCGGTGCACCGGACGGCCGTGCGGCCACCGCCCGCGCCCGCCGCGCCGTCCCAAACCCCCGGGGCCGGGCCGGCCGGACTGCGCCGCGCCCGCGCACACCCCGGGGCGCACACCCGCGGCGCGCGGATACCTGCTCGCACCCCTCTGGACGGCGGGGGCGACCCGCTGTTCGCTGGGAGGGGGACCGGGGGGCAGGGCTGCGGGGGCCGCAGCCGATTCCGAGGACCGATTGGGAGGCCGCGATGGCTTCAGCGCAGGTGACCGGCAGCACCGTGGACCGGGTCCGGACGGACTCCCCGGCGGGGCGCAGCGGTCGGGCGCGGGACTGGGCGGAGATCCAGGAGCGCATGCTCGTCCCCCTCTACCAGGACGTTTACCGGCGGTTGGAGGTCGGCGCGGCCACCAGCCTGCTGGGCGTCGGCTGCCGCTCCGGGTTGGCGCTGCTGCTCGCCGCCGGGCGCGGCGCGCAGGTCGCGGGGGTGGAGGCGGACGGCGGGCTGCGGGAGCTCGCGGCGGCCCGCGGGCTGCAGGTGTCGCCCGGCGGCCGGGCGGAGGAGGTCGCCCGTTCGGCGCCCCCCGTCCCCCGCCCGGCGCACTCCCTGGTGACGGTTTTCGAGCAGCCGCCGACGCCCGCGCTGGTCGCCTGGTCGCTCGCCCGCACGCTGCCCGGCGGGCAGCTGGTGGTGGCCGCGTGGGGCCCGGCGGAGCGCTGCGAGAGCGCCGCCGTGCTGGAGGTCGCCCGGCGGCACGCCCCGCTCGGCGCGCCGGACCCGTTCGCGGCCTCCCGCCCCGGCGTGCTGGAGTCGCTGCTGGCCTCGGCCGGGGCGCGCCCGTCCGGGAGCGGCCGGGTGGACTGCCCGTTCGCCTACGCGGGGCTGGACTCGGCGGTCCGCGGCCTGCTCTCGACCGGCCTGTTCGACCGGGCCGAGGAGGCGGCGGGCCCGGCGCTGGTGGCGAAGGAGCTGGAGGAGGCGCTGCACCCGTACCTGCGGCCGGACGGCTCGGTGCGGATGGCGAACGTGTTCCGCTGGGCGGCGGGCACCCGGCCCCGCGGCTGAGGAGGGCTCAGGAGCGGCTGAGCCCGGCGGCGGCGTACGCGGCGTCCTCGTCCAGGGTCTCGGCCTCCAGCAGGGCGGCGGCCAGCGCGTCGAGCCGGTCGCGGTGCCGGTGCAGCAGGGCGACGGCCTCCTCCCAGCACTCGGCGACGATCCGGCGGGCCTCCTCGTCGACCGCGTCCAGCGTGGTGGGGGCGGCGGCCAGGCCGTACGGGGACTGGTTGTCGTCGGGGATGGCGGTGACCCGGCCGACCCGTTCGCTCATGCCCCAGCGCCCGGCCATCGAGCGGGCGATGGTGGTGAGCTGTTCGAGGTCGCTCTCGGCGCCGGTGGTGACCACCCCGTAGACCACCTGTTCGGCGGCCATCCCGCCGAGCGCGCCGATGATCCGGCCGCGCAGGTAGGGCTCGGTGTAGGAGTAGCGGTCGGTGTCGGGGGTGGAGAGGGTGACGCCGAGGGCGCGGCCGCGCGGCACGATGGTGATCTTGCGGACCGGGTCGGCGCCGGGCTGGAGCATGCCGAGCAGGGCGTGCCCGGACTCGTGGAAGGCGGTCCGCTCGCGTTCCTGCTGGGGCATCACCAGCGGGCGCACCGCCCCGAGCTGGACCTTCTCCAGGGCCTCGGAGAGGTTCTCCTGGTCGACCGCGTCCTGCTGGCGCTTGACGGCGAGCAGCGCGGCCTCGTTGACCAGGTTGGCCAGGTCGGCGCCGGTCATGCCGGGCGTGGCGCGGGCCACGGCGCCCAGGTCGGTGCCCTCCGCGAGCGGCACCCCGCGGGTGTGGATCCGCAGGATCTGCTCGCGGCCGGTCCGGTCGGGCGGGCTGACGGTGATCCGGCGGTCGAACCGGCCGGGGCGCAGCAGCGCCGGGTCGAGGATCTCGGCGCGGTTGGTCGCGGCGATCACGATCACGCCCTCGGAGCCGGAGAACCCGTCCATCTCGGTGAGGATCTGGTTGAGGGTCTGCTCGCGCTCGTCGTGGCCGCCCATGCCGCCACCGCCGCCGCGCTGGCGCCCGATGGTGTCGATCTCGTCGATGAACACGATCGCCGGGGCGACCTTGCGGGCCTCGGAGAACAGTTCGCGGACCCGGCTGGCGCCGACGCCGACGATCATCTCGATGAACTCGGACGCCGAGGCGGAGAAGAACGGCACGTCGGCCTCCCCCGCGACGGCCCGGGCCAGCAGCGTCTTGCCGGTGCCGGGCAGGCCGGTCAGCAGCACGCCGCGCGGCATCTTCGCGCCGAGCCTGCGGTAGGCCTGCGGGTTCTTCAGGAAGTCGACCACCTCGCTGAGCTCGGCCTCGACCTCGTCGATGCCCGCCACGTCCTGGAAGGTGGTGCGCTTGCCCTGGCTGGTGTCCACCGGCTTCGGCGGGGCCTTGCGGCCGAGCGCGCCGCCGCCGATCCCGCCCGACATCCGGCGGGCGATCAGCACCCACACCCCAATCAGCAGCAGCATCGGCGCCAGCGAGATCAGCAGGTTCGCCAGGAAGCTGCGCTGCTGCACCACCGGACGGGCCGTCACCTCGACGTTCTGCGCCTGCAGGGTGCCCCAGATGTCGTCGTTGGCGAAGGCCGGGCGCTGGGTGGTGAACTCGGTGTAGTCGCCCTTGCCGCCGTCCGGCTTGGGCTGCTTGCTCTTGAGCGTGCCCTCGATGGCGTCGCCCTTGGAGTAGATCTTGGTGACGTTCCCGCCGTTGAGCTGCTTGTTGAACTCGGTGTACGAGATCGTGGTCGATCCGCCGTTGCCGAAGAAGCTCAGCAGCAGGTCGGACAGCAGGAACACCACCAGCGCGGTGAGGACCAGGCCCGTCCAGCCGCCCGGCATCCGCTTCTTCGGCGGCGGCGGGGGCGGCGCCCCCTCGGACCGCCAGGGCTGGTCGGGGGTCTGACGCGGCGGCACGGGGTTGCTCACCCCTCGGACGATACGGACGCCGTGCGCGTCGGGCGGCGCGCAACGCCGCGGCGCGACCGCACCGCCGCCGGGTCAGCGCACCGGTGTCGGCCACTCCTCCGCGGTCAGCGCGAACCGCTCGTGGTCGCGCCAGGCGCCCTGCAGGAACAGCATCCGCGGCGTGAACCCCTCGTGCCGGAAGCCCAGTCGGCGCGCCATCGCGATCGACCGCTCGTTGTCCGGCTGCACGTTGATCTCCAGCCGGTGCAGTCCCAGCCCGCCCCGCTCCGACGGCGTGAAGCAGCGCTCCACCACCAGCCGCATGCCCTCCGACATCCGGCCCGTCCCGACGAACGGCTCGTACGAGTCGTAGC
Source organism: Kitasatospora sp. NPDC001540 (assembly GCF_042894345.1). Classification (NCBI taxonomy): domain Bacteria; kingdom Bacillati; phylum Actinomycetota; class Actinomycetes; order Kitasatosporales; family Streptomycetaceae; genus Kitasatospora; species Kitasatospora sp. NPDC001540. Next base: position 53,678 of record NZ_JBIAVO010000031.1, on the reverse strand, counting down.
CCAGCACGCCGTTGCAGAACCGCGCCATCACGATGTTCGCCACGTTGCACTTGCCGACCAGGCCGCCGGTCTCGACGTCCACGATCAGGAACGTGCGCAGGCCCGCGCCCTGACGGCTCAGCAGGTCCGGCATGCCGTCGGGCTCGACGGGGTTCCACCGCCCGATGTGCGCGGCGGAGCGCCGCACCGCATCGGCGTAGGGGACGACGTCATCGGGGCGGGGGGCTCGGATCGTCACGCGCATACGGGACATCATGGCGCAACCGGTGCGAAAGCAGGGGCGCGGGGGGCCGTGCGAGCTCTCCTGCCCGCGCGGCCCCCCGCGCCCCTGTCGGCTCCTCCCGGGGGACCCTTACAGCAGGTCCTTGAACTCCTTGGGGAGGTCGAAGTCGGTCGGCCCCTTGCCCGGCTGGAGGCCGAACGCGCCGCCGGGCTGGGTGCCCTGGCCGGGGCCGAGGGCCTTGCGCTCGGCGGCGGCGGCCTCCTCCTGGGCGCGCTTGAGCGGGTTGCCGCTCTTGCGCTTGCCCTTGGCGACCGGGGCCTTCTTGCCGGAGCGCTTGGCGCCGCCGCCCATCCCGGGGATGCCGGGCATGCCGGGGATGCCCTTGCCGGAGGCCATCGCGGACATCATCTTGCGGGCCTCGAAGAAGCGCTCGACCAGGCCGGAGACCTCGCCGACCTGGACGCCGGAGCCCTTGGCGATGCGCAGGCGGCGCGAGCCGTTGATGATCTTGGGGTCGGAACGCTCGGCCGGGGTCATCGACTTGATGATCGCGCCGACCCGGTTGACGTCCTTGTCGTCCAGGTTGTTGATCTGGTCGCGGATCTGGCCCATGCCGGGGAGCATGCCGAGCAGCTTGGAGATCGAGCCCATCTTCTGGACCTGCTCCAGCTGCGACAGGAAGTCGTCGAGCGTGAAGTCCTTGCCGCCGCCCTGCAGCTTGGCGGCCATCTTCTCGGCCTCGGCCTGGGAGAAGGTCTGCTCGGCCTTCTCGATCAGGGAGAGGACGTCGCCCATGCCGAGGATGCGCGAGGCCATCCGGTCGGGGTGGAAGGCGTCGAAGTCGTCGACCTTCTCGCCGTTGGAGGCGAACATGATCTGACGGCCGGTGACGTGGGCGACCGAGAGCGCCGCGCCGCCGCGCGCGTCGCCGTCGAGCTTGGAGAGCACGACGCCGGTGAAGTCGACGCCCTCCAGGAAGGCCTGGGCGGTGGTCACCGCGTCCTGGCCGACCATGGCGTCGACCACGAACAGGACCTCGTCCGGGTCGATCGCGGCCCGGATGTCGGCGGCCTGCTGCATCAGTTCGGCGTCGATGCCGAGGCGGCCGGCGGTGTCGACGATGACGACGTCGTACTGCTTCTGCTTCGCGTACTCGATGGAGTCGCGGGCGACCTGCACCGGGTCGCCGACGCCGTTGCCGGGCTGCGGGCCGTAGAAGGCGACGCCGGCCCGCTCCGCGACGACGCCGAGCTGGGTGACGGCGTTGGGGCGCTGGAGGTCGCAGGCGACCAGCAGCGGGGTGTGCTTCTGGGTCTTGAGCCAGTGGCCGAGCTTTCCGGCCAGGGTGGTCTTGCCCGCGCCCTGGAGACCGGCCAGCATGATCACGGTCGGGCCGGTCTTGGCGTACCGCAGGCGGCGGGTCTCGCCGCCGAGGATGCTGATCAGCTCCTCGTTGACGATCTTGATGATCTGCTGGGCGGGGTTCAGCGCGCCGGAGACCTCGGAGCCGAGGGCCCGGTCCTTGACCTGCTTGATGAAGGCGCGGACCACGGGGAGCGCGACGTCCGCCTCCAGCAGGGCGATCCGGATCTCGCGCGCGGTGGCGTCGATGTCCGCCTCGCTGAGACGGCCCTTGCCCCGGAGGTTCTTGAACGTCGCTGCGAGGCGGTCGGAGAGAGTGTCGAACACGTCGGTCGCGGGTCCCTTGCGGCATCGAGTACGGGTAACTGTCGTCGCCCCAAGGGTAGCCGCACCCCGGCGAGTGGTCTGCGCCCCCGCGGGAACCGCGGGTCAGTGCGCCTCCAGGGCGGCCCGGACGGCCCGCGCGACCTCCTCGGCGCGGCCCGGTTCCAGCGGGCCGCCGTCGGTGGAGGTGAGGTAGAAGGCGTCGACGGCCTCCGCGCCGAGGGTGGAGACGTGCGCGGTGCGGACCCGCACCCCGGTGGTGTCCAGGGCGCGGCCGATCCGGTGCAGCAGGCCGGGCGCGTCGTGCGCGCGGACCTCCAGCACGGTGGCGGACCGCGAGGCGTGCGGGGCGACGGTGACCACCGGCGGCGGGGTGCTGATGCCGCGGCGGCGCGGCGCGGCGGCGTCGCGCTCGACGAGCTTGCGGGCGACGTCCAGCGAGCCGTCCAGGGCGCGGCGCAGGTCGGCGCGGAGCCGGGCGGCCTCGGGCAGGTCCCCGTACTCGGCGGCGACCGTCCAGGACAGCAGCAGGACGGGCCCGGCGCCGACCGGGTCGAGTTCGCGCAGGCCCGCCTTCCGGACGGCGAGCCGGTGCACGGCGAGCACGCCCGCGACGGTGCCGAGCAGGCCGGGGCGGTCGGGGATGGCCAGGGTCAGTTCGACGCCCATCGGCTCGGCGCCGCCGTCCGGTGCGGGCTCGGCGTGCGCGGTGAGGGCCAGCGCGGGACCGCCGGTGCGGGCGGCCTCGACGGCGAGCCGCTCCTGGTCGGCGGTGACCTCGGGGTCGGTGGCGGGCGGGCCGCTCTCCCCGGCCAGCCGGGCGGCGGTGCGCTCGACCAGGGTGGCGACCAGCGAGGCCCGCCAGCTGGACCAGGCGGCGGGGCCGGTGGCGGTGGCGTCGGCCTCGGTGAGGGCGTGCAGCAGCTCCAGGTGGGTCTGGGTGCCGACGGTCTTGGCGATCAGGTCGGCGGTGGCGGGGTCGTCGGGGTCGCGGCGGGTCGCAGTATCAACCAGCGTCAGGTGGTGGCGCACCAGTAGCGCCAGGGTGTCGGTGTCGCGCTTGCCGAAGCCCATCCGGACGGCGACGTCGCGGACGATCACCTCCCCGGCCTCGGAGTGGTCGCCGGGCCAGCCCTTGCCGAGGTCGTGCAGCAGCGCGGCGACCAGCAGCAGATCGGGGCGGGCGGTGCGGCGGGTCATCGCGGCGGCCCGGACGGCGGTCTCGATCAGGTGCCGGTCGACGGTCCAGCGGTGCACGGCGTTGCGCTGCGGGCGGCAGCGGACCCGCTCCCAGTCGGGCAGCATCCGGCTGATCAGGCCCTCCGCCTCCAGCGCCTCCCAGACCGGCAGACAGGCCTCGCCCGCGCCGAGCAGGGTGACCAGCTGCTCGCGGGCCTCGTCCGGCCAGGGCACCGGCAGCGGCCTGGTCTCGGCGGCCAGCCGGCGCACGGTGGCGTAGCCGACGGTCAACCCGGCCTGGGCGGCCGCGGCGGCGGCGCGCAGCGGCAGCACCGGGTCGGTGGCGGGCCGGGCGGCCTGGGCGAGCACGGCCTCGCCGTCCTGCTCGACCACGCCCTCGGCGAGCGGGCGGCGCTCGGGCGCGGTGGGGCCGCCCTGGACGCGCCGGGCGCCGTTGAACGGGAAGCCGAACCGGACGGCGCGGCGCGGCACCGGGCTGCGGCGGGCGGCCAGCACCCGCTCCACGGCGCGCCAGGTGACGTCCGAGGCGTACGCGACGGTGCGGGCGGCCTGGTAGACCTGCCGCAGCAGGGTGTCGGCGTCGAGCACGCCGAGGCGTTCGGCGACCTGGTCCTGGTCCTGCAGGGAGAGCCGCTCGGTGGCCCGGCCGGTGGTCAGGTGCAGCGCGTCGCGGACGTCGGCCAGGGTGCGGGCGGCGGCGTCCAGGCCGTCGCGGGGGGCGTCGGCGATCCAGGTCGCGGCGACGGCGTTCAGCGCGACCAGGTCGCGCAGGCCGCCGCGGGCCTCCTTGAGGTCGGGTTCGAGCAGGAAGGACAGCTCGCCGTGGCGCTCGGCCCGGGCCCGGCCGAGCTCCTGGAGCTCGGGCAGCCGCTCGGGGGCGGCGGCCCGCCAGTCGGCGAGGACGGCGGAGCGCAGGTCGGCGGTGAGCTGCGGGTCGCCCGCCAGGTGGCGGGCGTCGAGCAGGCCGAGCTGGGCCTTGAGGTCCTCGGCGGCGACCTCGCGGGCCTCGCCGGGGGTGCGGACGGCGTGGTCGAGCGCGACGCCGCTGTCCCAGACCGGGTACCAGATCCGTTCGGCGAGGTCGGCGGCGAGCGGGCCCTCGTGCAGCAGCAGCACGTCCAGGTCGCTGCGCGGGGAGAGCTCGGCCCGGCCGTAGCCGCCGACGGCGACCAGGGCGGTGCGGGCCGGGGCCCCGGCCGTCCGGTAGAGGCCGGCCAGCCAGTCGTCGGTGAGCCGGGCCAGGGCGGCGCGCCGCTGCGGGCCGACCGCGCCGGGATCGGCCAGCAGGCGGGCGCGTTCGGCCGGGTAGCCGTACTCGGCGGGGTCGGTGCTGCTCACGTCTGCTCCCGGTGCGTGCTGGTGCCGGATACGCCTTCGGCGGACCTGCCGCGTGGGCAGGTCCGCCAGGAGGGTTTTCAGCGGTGGTTCTCAGCGGGTGGGTCAGAGGGCGTCGGGGCCGCGTTCGCCGGTGCGGACCCGGACGGCGGTCTCGACCGGGATCGACCAGACCTTGCCGTCGCCGATCTTGCCGGTGCGGGCGGCCTTGACGACCACGTCGATCAGCTGCTCGGCGTCCTCGTCCTCGACCAGTATCTCGATCCGGACCTTCGGCACCAGGTCGACGGTGTACTCGGCGCCGCGGTAGACCTCGGTGTGGCCGCGCTGCCGGCCGTACCCGCTGGCCTCGGTGACGGTCAGGCCGTGCACCCCGAAGGCCTGCAGGGCGTCCTTGACCTCGTCCAGGCGGTGCGGCTTGATGACCGCGGTGATCAGCTTCATCGGGCGTCGACCTCGGTCTTCTCGGCACTGGCGGGGACGGCGGGGGTGGCCACGGTGCGGGCGAGGCTGGCGCCGACGGCGGTGAAGTCGTAGGCGGACTCGGCGTGCTCGGCCTGGTCGATGCCGGAGACCTCGACGTCCTCGGAGACCCGGAAGCCGATGGTCTTCTGGATCGCCTGGCCCAGCAGCCAGGAGAGCACGAAGGAGTAGACCAGGACCACGACCACGCCGAGCGCCTGCTTGCCGAGCTGCTCCAGGCCGCCGCCGTAGAACAGGCCGGACGCGGTCTGGCCGACGTGGCCGGTGGCGAAGAAGCCGATCAGCAGCGAGCCGACGATGCCGCCGACCAGGTGGACGCCGACCACGTCGAGCGAGTCGTCGAAGCCGAACCTGTACTTCAGGCTGATCGCCGCGGCGCACAGCGCACCGGCGATCAGGCCGATCGCGATCGAGCCGAGCGGGGAGACCGAACCGCAGGCCGGGGTGATGGCGACCAGGCCGGCCACCGCGGCGGAGGCGGCGCCGAGGGTGGTGAACGCGCCGTGCCGGATCTTCTCGTAGGCCAGCCAGCCGAGGACGGCGGCGGCGGTGGCGACCTGGGTGTTGACGAAGGCCATGCCCGCCACGCCGTTGGCGGCCAGCGCCGAGCCCGCGTTGAAGCCGAACCAGCCGAACCAGAGCAGGCCGGAGCCGAGCATCACCAGCGGCAGGCTGTGCGGGCGCATCGGGTCCTTCTTGAAGCCGATCCGCTTGCCCAGCACCAGGGCCAGGGCCAGGCCCGCCGCACCGGCGTTGATGTGCACCGCGGTGCCGCCCGCGAAGTCGATCACGCCGTTGCGGTCACCGAGCCAGCCGCCGTTGCCGCCGTCGAAGAAGAACACCCAGTGCGCGACCGGGAAGTACACGACGGTCACCCAGAGCGCCACGAACAGGCTCCAGGCCGCGAACTTCGCCCGGTCCGCGATGGCGCCGCTGATCAGCGCCGGGGTGATGATCGCGAACATCAGCTGGAAGGCCGCGAAGCCGGTCACCGGGATCGTCCCGGTCAGCGCGTTCAGGTCGATGCCGCGCATGCCCAGGTAGTCGAGGTTGCCGATCAGACCCGCCCCGGCGTCCGGCCCGAAGGCCAGCGTGTAGCCGTACAGGACCCAGAGCACGGTGACGATCGCCAGTGAGATGAAGCTCATCACCAGCATGTTGAGGGTGCTCTTGACCCTGACCATGCCTCCGTAGAAGAAGGCCAGGCCCGGGGTCATCAACATGACCAGGGCCGCACAGATGAACACAAAGGCGGTATCGCCCGCGCTGAAGCCGTCCGGCATCGGCGTCTCCTCCGAAATGAGAGCCGCACCACGACCGGGATACCTGTCCCGTGCCATCCCGGCGTGTCGGCGATGAGAGGAGAGTGCCGAAGGCGGGTTTCGGCCGATGCGGCTCGGTGTTTCGCCGCAGTGACGCGGTTGACGCGCCCGTTACGGGCACGTGAACCACAGCAGGTGACGCGTACTGGACAGGGCGTGGCATACTGCCGCGGCCGTCCGGACGGGCGGGTCGGACGGCCGCGGGAGACGGGGCGGGACGGGGCGGCCGCGGGCGGGGCGGGGGTCAGACCACCGAGACGAACTCCGGGATGTCGTGCACCACCCGCTCGGCCAGCCGGTCCACCCCGGGGGCGCCGCCGAAGTCCCGGCTGGCGGCCTCGGAGGTCTTGCGGACCCGGGTGTTCAGCCGCTCGGAGCGCACCTTCTTGGCGATGTCCACCGCCTCCTCGCAGTACTTCGCCGCGTCCTCCGGCTCGTTCTGCAGCAGCCGCACCGAGGCCATGCCGACCAGGTTGAACGCGTAGGTGCGGACGTGGTCGCCGTCCTCCCGGAACCGGTCGACCGCCTCGGTGATCAGCGGCTCGGCGGCCTTGGCCATCGCGAGGCCGCGGTCCGTGGTGTAGGCCAGGTCCCGGTAGGAGTGCCCGTTCTCCGCGCACAGCTCGGCGTGCGAGAAGAACTTGAGCCAGCTCGGCGTCTCCTCGTTGCTCTCCCGGATGTCGCTGAAGGTGTCCTCCGCCAGCCGGACCGCCCGGGCGCAGCGGTTGACCTCGCCGATGGTGGAGTAGGCCCGCGCCTCCATCGCGTACAGCAGCGCCTGCTGGCGGGCGGTGGCGGTGTCGCGGCTGCCGTACTGGGCGAGGTGGATCAGCTCCAGCGCGTCCTCGCCGCGGTTGAGGTGGATCATCTGCCGGCTCATGTCGGTCAGCACGTGCGCGCCGAACGGGCGGTCGCCGGCCTCCTTGGCCGCGTGCAGCGCCAGCACGTAGTACTTCTGCGCGCTCGGGTGCATGCCCACGTCGTACGACATGAAGCCCGCCAGGTGGGCGAGTTCGGCGGTGATCCGGAACAGCCGCTTGGTGGTCGCCTCGGGGTAGGTCTCCTGCAACAGGTCGGTGACCTCGTGGAGTTGGCCGACCACCGCCTTGCGGCGCAGGCCGCCGCCGTTCTGCGCGTCCCACTTCCGGAACATCTCGGTGGTCTGCTCCAGCAACTGCATCTCCGGCTCGGACAGCCGCCCGGAGAACTGCTGGCCACCGTTGGCCGCCGCCAGGATCGGGGTGGGCGCGCCGTTCGGGCCGGGGGTCAGCCAGCGCTGCATCGGCTCGATCAGCGCCGCTCCGGCCGTCAGGGCGAGCGAAGTGCCGAGGAAACCACGGCGGTTGAGCATCAGGTCGCTGCGCGAGTACTCGCTGATCGCCTGCACGGTCTGCTGCGGGCTCCAGGGCAGGTCCACCCCGCTGCCGACGGTGGTCACCTGGACCACCGCGCGCAGGCCGAGGTCCTCGACCGAGACCACCGAGCCGAAGCGCTCCGAGAACAGCTCCGACATGATCTTCGGGATCGGCTCGCGCGGCTGCTCGCCGTCCAGCCAGCGGCGCACCCGCGAGGTGTCGGTGGAGACGTGGTGCGCGCCGATCTGCCGTGCCCTGCGGTTCACTTGGCGCGCCAGCTCGCCCTTCGACCAGCCGCTGCGCGCGAACCAGGAGCCCAGCTTCTCGTTCGGCTGCTTCTCACCCATGGGACCGTCCCCATCCCGCCCCGAACCGGGGCCCCTCTTCGCCCTTGACCCGTTTCATCACCGCCCGCGTGACCGGTCGGCTGCGTTCCGTATGCCGAACGTAGCGCCCCTGCGCCATCCGGGGGAGCAACGTCGGAGAAACGCCACCTTTCGCCACCCCCAGGAGTGAACTACCGGACGGACGGGCGCGCTTCACTATGAGTCAGCTCGACATGACCGCGGCACATGCCCGGACCCGACGGAACCCGACGGAGGCACGCGTGCGGCAACGACGATCCGGCATCCGAAGCGCCGGTGCAAGGCGCCTGCTGGCCCGCGCCACCCGGATCGGTGTGCGCCGGTCCGCGCGCGCCTCCGGTGCACCACGCACCACGCGCCCAACGAACGACGCACCGTCACCCTCCCGTAACCAGCGGCGACCGGAACCGGTTGTGGGTGGCATGGACAAGCTGTTCGGCACCCTCCGGCTCACCCCCCTCGGCGGCCGCCGCCGCACCCGGCCCACCGTGCTGCAGGCCGCCGCCGAGTACTCCGAACGCTGGGGCTGGACGCTGACCACCGGCAGCCCGACCGCGCGCGCCGGGACGGCCTGCGACTGCGGCGTCCCGCACTGCGCCGCGCCCAACCTGCACCTGCGGGTCGGCCCGGCGATCGCCCCCGGCGCGAGCGCCGCCGAACTCGCCGCCCGATGTCCGGCCGACGCCCCGCTGCTCCTCCCCACCGGCCACCAGTTCGACGTCCTGGACGTCCCGGCCCAGCCCGGCCTGCAGGCCCTGGTCCGGCTGGAGCGGATGGGCACCCAGGTCGGCCCGGTGCTGGCCTCCCCGGCCGGTCGGCTGCTGCTCTTCGTCGCCCCCGGCACCGCCGAGCGCCTGCCCGACCTGCTCTACCGGATGGGCTGGGACGACGCCTCCCTCGACCTCACCTGCCACGGCCTCGGCTCCTACCTGGCCGTCCCGCCCACCCCGCTGGGCCCGCTCGGCCCGATGCGCTGGCTGCGCCGCCCCACCACCGACAGCGCCCCGCCCGAGGCCCGCCTGCTGCTCGGCACCCTCGCGTACGCCTGCCACCGCAGCACCCGGGACCGGCAGCGCGAGTTCGCCAGCTAGACCCCCCCCTACGCACAGGTCCGCCCCGGGAGGGGGTTCCCTCCCGGGGCGGACCTCACCGGTGCCGGGGCGCCGTTAGCCGAGCAGCGCGTCCACGAAGGCGCCGGGCTCGAACGGGGCGAGGTCGTCCGCGCCCTCGCCGAGGCCGATCAGCTTGACCGGGACGCCGAGTTCGCGCTGCACCGAGATGACGATGCCGCCCTTGGCGGTGCCGTCGAGCTTGGTGAGCACGATGCCGGTGATGTCGACGACCTCCGCGAACACCCGGGCCTGGACCAGGCCGTTCTGGCCGGTGGTGGCGTCGAGCACCAGCAGCACCTCGTCGACCGGGCCGTGCTTCTCGACGACGCGCTTGACCTTGCCGAGCTCGTCCATCAGGCCGGTCTTGGTGTGCAGGCGGCCCGCGGTGTCGATCAGGACGGTGTCGACGCCGTCGGCGATGCCCTGCTTGACCGCGTCGAACGCGACCGAGGCCGGGTCGCCGCCCTCGGGGCCGCGGACGGTGTGCGCGCCGACCCGTTCGCCCCAGGTCTGCAGCTGGTCGGCGGCGGCGGCGCGGAAGGTGTCGGCGGCGCCGAGCACGACCTTCCGGCCGTCGGCGACCAGGACGCGGGCGAGCTTGCCGGTGGTGGTGGTCTTGCCGACGCCGTTGACGCCGACCACCAGCACCACGGCCGGGCCGTCCCCGTCCTTGACCGAGCGGACGGTGCGGTCGGCGTCGGTGCCGATCAGCTTGACGAGCTCCTCGCGGAGCAGGCCGCGCAGTTCGTCGGGGGTGCGGGTGCCGAGCACCTTGACCCGGGTGCGCAGGTTGTCGACGAGCTCCTGGGTGGCGCCGACGCCGACGTCGGCGGTGAGGAGGGTCTCCTCGATCTCCTCCCAGGTGTCCTCGTCGAGGCGGTCCCGGGAGAGCAGGGTCAGCAGGCCCTTGCCGAGGGTCGACTGCGAGCGGGAGAGCCGGGAGCGCAGCCGGACCAGGCGGCCGGCGGTGGGCTCGGGCACCTCGATCGCGGGCGCGGCCTCGGCCTCCTCGGCCCGCACCTCCTCGACGGTCGGCTGCTCGGCCGCCGTCTCGGGCTCGGCTTCGGGAGCGGCTTCGACCTCCGCCCCGGTCCCGCTCGGGGCGGTCTCGGTCGGGGCGGGCTTGGCCGGGGCGGGCGCGGTGATGGTCGGCGCCTGGCTCGGCCGGTCCAGTTCTTTGCGTCGTCTGCCGGAGACGACGAGTCCGGTGATCGCGCCGATGGCGACCACCGCGATGACAACGGCAAGGATCACGTATTCCATAACCCGTCCAGTATCACTTAGCGCCTATGCCGGGCCCGGTTCCGCGGGTTCCAGCGCTGTCCTGTGCCCGTCCCCGCGTCCCGGCCGCCCCGGCCCGGGCACCCGCAGCCGCTGGCTGATCACCTGCGAGATGCCGTCGCCCTTCATGGTGACGCCGTAGAGGGCGTCGGCGGACTCCATGGTGAGCTTCTGGTGGGTGATGACGATCAGTTGGGAGCTCTCCCGCAGCTCCTCCATGATCCCGACCAGTCGCCGCAGGTTGGTCTCGTCGAGCGCGGCCTCGACCTCGTCCATCACGTAGAACGGGCTGGGCCTGGCCTTGAAGATGGACACCAGCAGGGCGACGGCGGTGAGCGAGCGCTCGCCGCCGGAGAGCAGCGAGAGCCGCTTCACCTTCTTGCCGGGCGGCCGGGCCTCCACCTCGACGCCGGTGGTGAGCATGTTCTCCGGGTCGGTGAGCAGCAGTCGACCCTCGCCGCCGGGGAAGAGCCGGGCGAAGACGCCCTCGAACTGGGCGGCGGTGTCGTGGTAGGCGGCGGTGAACAGCTGCTCGACCCGGGTGTCGACGTCGCGGACGATGTCCATCAGGTCGCGGCGGCTCTTGCGCAGGTCGTCGAGCTGTTCGCCGAGGAACTGGTGGCGGGCCTCCAGGGCGGCGAACTCCTCCAGCGCGAGCGGGTTGACCTTGCCGAGCTGCTGGTGGGCGCGTTCGGCGGCCTTGAGGCGCTGCTCGACCTCGGCCCGGACGTAGGGGCGGGGCGCGCCCGCCCCCCGGCCGTCCGCACCGCCCTGCCCGTCCTCGGGCGGCGGGGCGGGGACGGGCTGGTCGGGACCGTAGGCCGCGAGCAGGTCGCCGCCCTCGATGCCGAACTCCTCCAGGGCCCTGGCCTCCAACTGCTCGATCCGCAGCCGCTTCTCGGCGCGCAGCACCTCGTCGCGGTGGCCGGCGTCGACCAGGCGGTCGAGTTCGGCCTTGAGTTCGCGGCCGTGCTCGCGGAACTGCCGCAGTTCGGCCTCGCGGGCGGCGCGGTCGGCCTCGACGGCGGCGCGTTCGGCCTCGGCGGCGGCGAGGGTCCCCTCGATCCGGCCGAGCAGGTGGCGGGCGCCGGTGGCGACGGCGGTGGCGACGGCGGCCTCCCGACGCGCGCGGTCGCGGCGCTCGGCGGCGCGGGCGCGGGCCTCGCGTTCGGCGCGGGCGGCGCGGTCGAGCTGGTCGGCGCGGCCGGCCAGGTTGCGGACGCGCTCCTCGTGGGTGCGGACGGCGAGCCGGGACTCCATCTCGGCCTGCCGGGCGGCGGCTCCGGCGGCGGCGAGCCGGTCGCGTTCGGCGGGGTCGGGTTCGTCCTCGCCGTCCTCGGCGAGCTCCTCGGCGGTGGCGAGGCGGGCGGCGAGCTCCTCGGCGGCGGTGCGGGCCTCGGCGAGGCCGCTCTCGGCCTTGGCGGCGGCGTCGGCGGTGCGTTCGGCCTCGTCGGCGGCGGCCCGGGCGGCGCCGCCGGAGCGGCCGAGGGCTCCGGCGAGTTCGGCCCGGCGCTGTTCGCCGCGACGCCGGAGGGTGGTCAACTGTTCGACCTCGTCGGCGAGTTCGGCCCGGTGTTCGCGGGCGGCGGCGAGTTCTGCGGCCAACTGCTCGCAGCGGGCGTCGAGTTCCTCGATGCCGCGGGCGGCCTCGGCGACGGCGGCCCGGGTCTCCAGCGGGCTGGGCGCGCCGGGTGAGCCGCCGTGGGCGAGGGCGGCGGAGAGCAGGTCGCCGTCCCGGGTGACGGCGCTCCAGTGCGGGTGGGCGGCGGTCAACCGCCGGGCGGCGTCCAGGTCCTCGACCACGGCGGTGCGTGCCAGCAGCCGTCGGGCGGCGGCCGCGACGGCGGGCGGCCCGTCGACCAGGGCCCCGGCCCACGCCGCTCCGGCGGGCGGTTCGGCGGGCGGCTGCGCCCCGGGCGCGACGGGGTCCGCGGCCTCGGCGATCAGCACGGCGGCCCGCCCGGCGTCGGCGGTGCGCAGCCAGGTCAGGGCGTCGGCGGCGGCGTCCGCGTCGGGGACGGCGACGGCTTCGGCGGCGGGGCCGAGCGCGGCGGCCAGGGCGAGTTCGAACCCGGGGGCGACGGTGAGGAGTTCGGCGGCGGGGCCGAGGACGCCCGGGCGTTCCAGCAGGGCGGCGCTGCCGTCCTTGCGGCGCAGGCCGAGGGCGAGCGCGTCGTGCCGGGCGGTGAGCGCGGCGCGTTCCCGCTCGGCGGCGGCGAGCGCCTCGCGGGCCGTCGAGACCGCCCGTTCGGCGGCCCGCAGCTCGCCGCGGGCCCGGTCGTGGCGCTCCTCGCTCTCCCCCTCCCCCTCGGTGAACTCCTGGTGCTGCTCCTGGAGTTGCTCGTACTCCTGCTGGGCGGAGGCGGCCCGCAGCAGGGCCTCGTCGCGGGCGGTGGCGAGCCGCGCGGCCTCGGCCTCGGCGGCGGTGGCCCGGGAGCGGGCGGCGGCCGCGGCGCCCTGCAGCCGGGCGAGCCCTTCGCGCCGGTCGGCGATGGCCCGGGCGGCGGCCCTGAGCCTGGTCTCCTCGGCGGCCAGGGCGCGTTCGAGGTCGGCGCGCTCCTCGACGGCTTCGGCCAGCGCGTCCTGCGCCTGTTCCAGGGCCGCTTCGAGGGCGGCCTCCTCCTCGCGGACCCGGACGGCCTCCCGCTCCAGGTCCTCCGGGTCGCGGCCGCGGCGCTCCTCCAGCTGCCCGGCGGTGGCGGCGGCGCGCACCCGGGCCTCGGCGAGTCCGACGGTGCCGCGGGTGCGCTCGGCGAGCGAGGAGAGCCGGTACCAGGTCTGCCGGGCGGCCTCCAGGGCGGGCCCGAGCTGTTCGACCTGGGCCTCCAGGACGGCCTCGCGTTGGAGAGCGGCGGCGAGTTGCTGTTCGACGGTGGTGCGGCGCAGCCCCAGCGCGATCTCGTCGGCGACCTCGGCCTCGACGGCGCGGCGCAGGGTGAGCAGGTCGTCGGCGAGCAGCCGCAGCCGGGCGTCGCGCAGTTCCGCCTGGATGCCTGCGGCCCGCCGGGCGATCTTCGCCTGGCGGCCCAACGGGCCGAGCTGGCGGCGCAGTTCGGAGACCAGGTCCTGGACGCGGTTGAGGTTGGTCTGCATCGCGTCGAGTTTCCGCAGCGCCTTCTCCTTGCGCTTGCGGTGCTTGAGGACGCCGGCCGCCTCCTCGATGAAGGCGCGCCGCCCCATCGGGTCGGCGTGCAGGACGGAGTCGAGCTGGCCCTGGCCGACGATGACGTGCATCTCGCGGCCGATGCCGGAGTCGGAGAGCAGTTCCTGGATGTCGAGCAGGCGGCAAACGGTGCCGTTGAGCGCGTACTCGCTGCCGCCGTTGCGGAACATCGTCCGGGTGATGGTGACTTCGGAGTAGTCGATCGGCAGGGCGCCGTCGGTGTTGTCGATGGTGAGGCTGACCTCGGCGCGGCCGAGCGGGGGGCGCCCGCTGGTGCCCGCGAAGATGACGTCCTCCATCTTGCCGCCGCGCAGCGACTTGGCGCCCTGCTCGCCCATCACCCAGGAGAGCGCGTCGACGACGTTGGACTTGCCGGAGCCATTGGGGCCGACCACGCAGGTGATGCCGGGTTCGAAGCGCAGGGTGGTCGCCGAGGCGAAGGACTTGAACCCGCGCAGGGTCAGGCTCTTGAGGTGCACCCGACCGTCCTCCTCGCCGCGCCGCGGGCCGCCGCGCCGCGACCCGCCACCTGCCGTCCCGCTCCGGGACGGCCGCCGCCTGCGACTGTATCCGGCCGCGCCGCCGACGGACCTCCAGGCGGTGGTTTGGCCGTGCGGCGGGTCGGGCAGTCTCTGGGCAGCGGACCGGCGTGGACACGACGAAGGGACGTCCGCTCCGGACGTCCCTTGCAGGCTGCCATCCCCTCGCCGGGGGAGAAGCTCAGCGCACGACTGCGTCGATCGTGATGGCCACGAGCGATCAGGTCAGGGCCGGCTCGCGCTGGTCCAGGTCGATGCTGCTGAGCAGCGAGTGCTCGTCGGCGACGGCGGACAGGGCGTCGTTCTCGGCCTGGAGCTTCACGAGCTCGTTCTCCAGGTCCTGGACGCGCTGCTGCAACCGTCGCATCTCGGAGAGCATTCGCGGGTCGGGGCCGCCGACGTACCCGAGAAGCGCCTTTGCCATGATGTGTGGTCCTCCACGCTGAGTGACCGAACCGTGTACGGTGGGTCTTTGGGGGAAGGGATACGCACGCGCTTGCGCGCCGGACGTGCTGGCTGGGCACTACGAGGGCATCCGCTGGTGAGTGACACACCCACAGGCGGGGCCCCGCCGGCTAAACGCAAACCTGTGCGCGGGTTTCAAGCGTCTCACCAAAGACCGTACGGGTCAACACGATCACCGCACGCTACCGCGGCCCTGTCACCTGCATGGCGGGAACCTCACACCATCGGCCGGGCTAGTGGATCACTACGTCTGCGGAGTCAACCACGAGCGCGCCGCGATGGCAACCCCGTGACACCGGCAGTTGCCGGGGGCTCTCCTCCCGCCGGCAACTGCGGTGTGCTCATCGGATCGCGAAGCCCTCGTACCCGTCGCCCACGGCCGTCCAGATCTCGGTGACCCCGCTGACCTGACCAGGCGTTCCGGGCCCGCGCAGCGCGGCGAGCAGGCGCTCGCAGTCGGCGCGCGACCCCTCGGCGACCACCTGGACGCGGCCGTCCCCGAGGTTGCTCGTGTAGCCCGTCAGCCCGATCTCCAGGGCCCTGGCCCTGGTCCACCAGCGGAACCCCACCTGCTGGACGCGCCCGCGCACCCAGATGGTGGCGCGGACGGATCGGTGACTGTCGTGACCTTGCATGTGTCCGACCATAGTCGGGCACCTGGGGGGCGCCCGGAACGGGTTTCACGCCCCTTCCACCGACCCTCCCCACCTCCGCGACCCCTCACCGCACACCCCCACCGCACTCCTCCCACCCACACGGCCCGCCACGCACGGCCCGCCCTCAGCGGCGCGGCTCGGCCAGCGCGTGCAGCGTCCAGCCCCGGCCGGCCGGGTCCAGCGGGGCGGTGGCGGCGGTGAACAGCTCGGCCGCCCGCCGGTAGGAGAGGCGGCCGCGGCCGGTGAGCGGGCAGCGGTCGGCGGCGGGGGTGCCGGACGGGGCGCGCCGGTCGGTGAGGAACAGCGGGCCCGCGGTGCGACCGGCCACCAGCAGCGGCAGCAGCCGGGCGGTGCCGCCGCGCCAGCGCAGCGGGGGCAGCCCGGGGGCGGTGCGGGCCTGCCGGTTCGGCAGGTCGAGCCGGTCCACGTCCAGCGCCAGCAGCCGTTCGATCGGCGCGCCGCTCTCCCGGACGAGGTGCCACAGCACCTTCTCGCGCAGCGGCGCCCGCAGGGCGAACACCGCCCGCAGCCGCTCCTCGCCGAGGCTCCCGGCCGGGCCGACCGGGTCGGCGGGGGCGGTCGGCAGCGGGCGCACCCCCTCGGCCGGGTCGGCGGCCAGCCAGCCGCGCGCGCACCACCAGCGCAGGGCGGCCCGCAGCGCGGACAGTTCGCGGTTGGCGGTGCGCACCCCGACCGCGGCGGCCCGCTCGGCGAACGCGGCGGCGACCCGCTCCGGCGCGTCGGGCCCGTCCAGCAGGGCGAGCGGCAGCACCGGCGGGGCGGCCCGCCGCCGCTCGGCGCCGGTCGGCGGGGTGCGGCCGACCAGCAGCCAGGCCCAGGTGTGCAGGGCGATCCGGTAGACCCGCCGGGAGCTCTCCGCGAGCGGGGCCCCCGCCAGGTAGTGCTCGGCGGCGACGGCGAACTCCACGGGCGTCATACCCGCAGTAAATACGCTGCCGGTCGAACCGTCAACACCAGCTCCGACTGCGGTAAATCCATCGATTTACTGCGCCCAACTCACCCCTGCCGAAAATTGATGCCCATCCGCTCAACTTTTCCGGCCGAACCCCTTGCCGGGCGACCGCCCGACGGGGCAGCCTGCCGCTCATGCAACCGATCCCACGGCGCCTCGCCGTCCTGCGCGGGCGGCCCTTCCGCCTCTTCTTCACCGGGTACGCCGTCTCGCTGTTCGGCTCCTCCACCGCCTCCGTCGCGGTCGCCTTCGCGGTGCTGGACGGCGGGGGCGGCGGCTCCGGGCTCGGCGTGGTGATGGCGGCCCGGATCGTGCCGATCGTGCTGCTGCTGGTGCTCGGCGGAGCGGCCGCGGACCGGCTGGGGCCGCGCCGGACGATGCTCGGCTCGGACGGGCTGCGCTGCGCGACCCAGGCGGCCACCGCGGCGCTGCTGTTCGCCGGGCACGGGACGGTGTGGGCGCTGGCCGCGCTGATGGTGCTGTGGGGGCTGGGCGAGGCGGTGTTCCTGCCCGCGCTGGACGCCCTGCTGCCGCGGCTCGTCCCGGCCGCCGAACTGGCCGACGCCAACGCGCTGCTGGGCATCGCCCGCAACGGCGCCGCGGTGGCCGGTCCGGCCCTGGCGGGCCTGCTGACCGCCACCGCCGGGCCGGGCTGGGTGCTGCTGCTCGACGCCGCCACGTACGCGGCGGGCCTGGCGGCGCTGGCCCCGCTGCGCGTCCCGGCCGCCCCCGGCGCCGCCGCCGGGCCCGGGCTGCTGGCCGAACTGCGGGACGGCTGGGGCGAGTTCCGCTCCCGGCGGTGGCTGTGGGCGAGCGTGCTGCAGGGCTGCCTGTTCAACCTGCTGGTGTGGGCGCCGTTCCTGGTGCTGGGCCCGGTGCTGGCCCGCGAGCACCTCGGCGGGGCGGGCGGCTGGGGCGCGGTGATGGGCGCGTACGGGGCGGGCGCGGTGCTGGGCGGGCTGGTGCTGCTGGGACGGCGGCCGCGGCGGCCGCTGCGCACGGTGCTGGTGGTGACGGCCGGGTGGGCGCTGCCCTCGGGGGCGCTGGCGCTCGGCGGTCCGCTGCCGCTGGTGATGGCGGCGGCGGCCGGGGCGGGGGTGACCTCGATCGTCTCCGGCAGCCTGTTCTCCACCCTGGTGCAGCGCCACGTCCCGCCGCGGGCGCTGGGCCGGGTCGGCGCGTACGTGACGCTCGGGGCGTTCGCGTTCGGGCCGGTGGGGCTGGCGCTGGCCGGCCCGCTCGCGGCGGCGGTCGGGGCGCGGACGGTGCTGGGCTGGGGCGCGGCCTGGCAGGTGGCCTCCTGCGCGGCGGTGCTGGCGCTGCTGGGCCGCCGGGAGCCGGTCGCCGCCACCACCGACCCGGTCACGGAGGTGCGGACGGCCCCCGTGCCGTCCGGGGACGGGGGCCGGGGGCCGTCGGGCGGGTGAGTGGGCGGCGGGTGAGTGGGCGGCGGGCGGCGGTCAGCCTCCGAAACCGCCGAAGTCGTCCCCGCCGAAGCCACCGAAGTCGTCCCCGCCGAAGTCGCTGCCACCGCCGTCGAAGTTACTGCCGCCGCCGGGGTCGAAGTCGTCGCCCGGGTACTCGCCACCGCCACCGCCACCGTCGTGGTCGTAGCCGTCCGCGTAGGCGTAACCGGGGGTGGCGATCGCCGAGCCGAGCACGGTGCCGACCAGCAGGCCGGGCAGCAGGCCGCCGCCGAAGTAGCCGCCCGCCCAGGGGCTGTAGGCGGGGCCCGCGTCCCAGTACGGCTGGTGGCCGTGCGCGGTCTCCACGGTGCGGACCCGCGGGTCCCCGCCGCCGGAGATCCGGGCCGCGTCGTCGGCGCAGGCCGGGACGGGGCGCGGGGCTCCGCCGGGCGGGGCCCACTGCACGTCGGTGGTGGAGGGACCGTGCCGCGGGTCGAAGAAGCACGGGACGCGGCGCTCGGGCAGCGGGCGGCCCTCCCGGCGGGCGGCCAGGGTGGCCAGCGCGAACCGGCCCTGCTCCAGCGCCTCGGTCACCGGGCGGACGTCCGCGGGCCGCTCCGCCGCGTCCATGGTCCGCTTGGCGCGGTCGTAGGCGTCCAGCGCGGCGGTGTAGTCGGTGCGCTGGGCGTCGTCCGCGTCGGGGGCGCCGGGGTCGAAGTCGAGCCGGTCGAGCTCCTCGCCGAACGCGGTGATGTCCTCGTCCACCACGGTGCGCAGCTGGGCGAGTTCGGCCCGGGCCTGCTCCTCCCGGCGCCTCCTGGTGCGGCGGACCAGCAGGAGGGCGCCCGCGCCGAGCAGCGCGACCAGCAGCACCGGGACGAGCACCCAGGCCATCGAGGTGCTGTGCTGCGGGCCGTCGCCCCTGACCTTCTCCGCGGCCCCGTCGACGAACTCGTTCAGGGTGGCGTCGATGTTCCCGCCGTTGGAGCGGTACGCGGCACCGGCCAGGTTCCGGGCCGTGGCCTGGTCCAGCACCTGGGGGCCGGTGGACTGGGCCTGGAACCGGTCGCCGCGCCAGATCGCGTAGACGCCGGCGGCGCCGACCTTGGCGCGGAGGTCGACGAACAGGTTCTCCGTCGGGTAGGCGGGGCTGTCGGGCAGCACCGCGACGTAGATCGGCTTGTCGACGTCCTTGAGCTTCTTCGCCAGCGCGGTCGCCTGCTCCGGGGAGAAGCGGCCGCTCATCGACGGGTCGACGTAGAGCTGGACCCGCTTCATGGCGTCGGCCGCGTCGTTCAGGCCGGACGCCGACGCGGGCGCGGACAGCCCGAGCACCATCAGCAGGCCGAGCAGCGCCGCCAGGACGACGGCGGGCCCGGTGGTGCGGGAGCGGCGGAGCAGGGTTCTCATGTCCCGACCGTACCGGTCCGCCGCACCGGTCCGCCGCCCGGCGACACGCGCTCCTCCGACCGGACCCCGCTCCCGGTGCCACCCCCTACTCCAGGGCGAGACGGACCGCCGGCACCCCCGCCGACCGGCCGGAGTTGGCCCCGGACGTCCCGGTCGGGGCGCCGGAGCGGGCATAGTGGTGACGATCTTCCGCACCTCCCGGCCCTCCGCGCCGCCCGGCCCTCCGAACCTCCCGGCCTTCCGAACCTCCCGGCCCTCCGCGCCGCCAAACCCACCCCGACAGGAGACCCCTGGTGTTCCTCGGCCTCGTCACCGCCGTCGCGGCGTCCGCCTGCTACGGCACCGGGTCGGTGCTGCAGGCCCTCGGCGCCCGCCGCTCCGCCCGGCAGGAGGCGGCCTCCGGCACCGTCACCGGGCACGGCGGGCCGAGCCTGTCCTCGACCGCGAAGGCCGCCGTCACCTGGGAGTTCATCCTCGGCACGGTGCTGGACTTCATCGGCTTCGGCCTGGGCGCGCTGGCCGCCCGGCTGCTGCCGCTGTTCCTGTCGCAGACCATCATCAGCGCCAACCTGGTGATCACCGCGGTGCTGTCGGTGAAGCTGCTGGGCCTGCGGCTGCGCCAGTTGGAGTGGCTGTCGATCGGGATCCTGTGCGGCGCGCTGGTGCTGCTCGCGGTGGCCGCCGGTCCGGAGGGCGGGCACGAGGCGGCCCGGGCCTTCCACTGGGCGCTGCTGATCGGCTCCGCGGTGCTGGTCGCGGGCGGCTCGCTGGTGGTGCGCCGACTCGGGTCGAGCGGGGCGATCGTGGCGGGCCTGCTCTCCGGCCTGGGCTTCGGCGCGCTGGGCATCGGCGTGCGGGTCCTGGACGGCGTGCAGCCGTTCGACCCGGGCGCGCTGCTCGCCGACCCCGCGCTGTACGCCGTGCTGGTCGGCGGCCTGGGCGGGATGTACCTGCACACGGTGGCCCTGCAGATCGGCTCGGTGAACGGCGCGACCGCCGCCCTGGTGGTCGGCGAGACGGTCGTCCCCGGCGCGGTGGGCGTGCTCTGGCTCGGCGACTCCTCCCGCGACGGCCTGGGCTGGCTGGCCGCCCTCGGTTTCGTGCTGGCGGTGGTCAGCGCCGTCGGCGTGGCCTACTTCGGCGAGGAGGGCGGCGCACTGCACGCGGCCGCCGAGGAGGAGAGGGCCACCGCCGGGAAGGCGCCCTGACCGGGCGCGCCGGTGCCCCGGCGGATCGCCCGGAGCCGGGCGCGCGGGCGGTTCAGGCCCGGGGCGGGCGCTGGCAGCCGGGGCAGGAGTAGCTGGAACGGTTCATCCAGGCGTCCCGGCGCATCGCGGTGCCGCAGCGGCGGCAGGGCTGCCCCTCGCGGCCGTACGCGTCGAGGTCGCGGGAGAAGTAGCCGCTCTCGCCGTTGACGTTGACGTACATCGAGTCGAAGCTCGTCCCGCCGACGGCCAGCGCCGCCGTCATGACGTCCCGGGCGTGGCCGAGGAGTTCGAGCGCGGCGGGGCGGGTCAGGGTGGCGGTGGGGCGGTCGTAGTGCAGGCGGCTGCGCCACAGCGCCTCGTCGGCGTAGATGTTGCCGACGCCGCTGACCAGGGTCTGGTCGAGCAGGGCGCGCTTGACGGTGGTGCGCCTGGCGCGCAGCGCGCGGGCGAAGGCGGCGTCGTCGAAGCGGGCGTCGAGCGGGTCGCGGGCGATGTGGGCGAGCGAGACGGGGGTGGCCTCGGGGTCGTCGGCCTCGGCCTCCTCGACGGCCAGGCCGCCGAAGGTGCGCTGGTCGACGAAGCGCAGCTCGGTGCCGCCGTCGGCGAACCGGAGCCGGGCCCGCAGGTGCACGGAGTCGGCCATCTCCGGTTCCTGGACGAGGAGTTGGCCGCTCATGCCGAGGTGCCCGACCATCGAGAGGCCGTCGCCGAGCGGCACCCACAGGTACTTGCCGCGGCGCTGCGGTTCACCGAGGGTGCGGCCGCGCAGCAGGGCGGCGAACTCGTCGGCGCCGCCGGGCTGGCGGCGCACGGCGCGCGGGTGCAGCACCTGGACGTCGGCGACGGTGCGTCCGGCGGCCCAGCGGGCCAGACCGCGGCGGACGACCTCGACCTCGGGCAGCTCGGGCACGGCGCTCCGCTCAGACCGTCGCGGCGGACTCGCCGACGGCGGCGGGCTGCGCGGCCTCGTTCTCGGCCTTGATGGTGCGCCAGGCGGACTCGGCGGCCTTCTGCTCGGCTTCCTTCTTCGAGCGTCCGCTGCCGGAGCCGTAGTCCTGGCCGGCCACCCGGGCGGCGGCGGTGAAGGTCTTCTCGTGGTCCGGACCGGATTCGGTGACCACGTACTCGGGGACGCCCAGGCCGACGGCGGCGGTGAGCTCCTGGAGGCTGGTCTTCCAGTCGAGTCCGGCGCCGAGCTGCGCGGATTCCGCGATCAGCGGGTCGAACAGCCGGTGGACGAACTCGGTGGCCGCTTCCAGGCCCTGGTCCAGGTAGATCGCGCCGATCACGGCCTCGACGGTGTCGGCGAGGATCGACGACTTGTCGCGGCCGCCGGTGCCCTCCTCACCCTTGCCGAGCCGGATGAAGACACCGAGTTCCAGGCCGCGGCCGACCTCGGCGAGCGCGCGGGAGTTGACCACCGCGGCGCGGAGCTTGGCGAGCGTGCCCTCGGCGACCTCCGGGTGGAGGCGGTAGAGGGTGTCGGTGACCACGAGGCCCAGCACCGAGTCGCCGAGGAACTCCAGGCGCTCGTTGGTGGGCAGCCCGCCGTTCTCGTACGCGTACGAGCGGTGGGTCAGGGCACGTACCAGAAGGGCGCGCTCAAGTGGGTACCCGAGGCGCCCTTCCAGGACGTCGTATTCGGTCGAGGCCGGCCCACCGCCCTTGCCCCCGTTGGTCCCGGGGTTCGGCTTGCGGGAGGAACTACCAGTTTCCGACATCGATCCGTGCACCCCGCCGATCAGACCGAGAGGACCTGGCGACGGTTGTACGTGCCGCAGCTCGGGCACGCGATGTGCGAGAGCTTCGGCTCGTGGCAGCGGTCGCACGCGACGAGCGCGGGCACGACGGCCTTCCAGTTGGAACGGCGGTGACGCGTGTTGCTGCGCGACATCTTCCGCTTCGGAACAGCCACGGTAAATCTCCTGGTTCTACGGCGGGGGCCCTCACGGGCACCGCTGTGTCTTATTCCTCGTCACCCTCGTCGCCGGGGGCGGCGGAGAGTCCCTGCAGAGCCGCCCACCGGGGGTCGGCGGCGTCGTGGTGGTGCGCCGGGTCGTCGCTCAGGCGGGCCCCGCACTCGGAGCACAGACCCAGGCAGTCGTCCTGGCACACCGGCTGCAGCGGCAGTGCGAGCACCACCGCGTCACGCAGCACCGGCTGGAGGTCGAACAGGTCGCCCTCCAGGCGGTAAGTCTCGTCCTCGGACTCCTCGTCGAAGTCGTCCCCCGCGACCGCGCGGTGACGCTCCTCGGACTCCGGGTAGTAGTACAGCTCCTGGAAGTCGACCTCCAGGTCGTCCTCCACCGGCTCCAGGCAGCGGGAGCACTCGCCGGTCACGTGGGCCTCGGCGGTGCCGGTGACCAGCACGCCCTCGACCACGGACTCCAGGCGGAGCTCCAGCTTGATCTCGCTCTTCTCGGGAACGCCGATCACGTCCGCGATGCCGAGCTCCGCGGGGGCCTCCAGGGTGCGGGAGACCTTGCGCAGCGAGCCGGGGCGACGGCCGAGCTCGTGCGTGTCGAACACGAGGGGGTCGCGGTGGTCGAGGCGGTTCAAGGTTTCCTGACTTCCTGGTGGCGGCGCGCATCCCTGCGCGGCGCGGGCTTTCGGTTTCCACGGTGCGGCGGCCCGGAAGCGGGCGCGCGGCGAACCCGGCGCGAACAGGCCGGAGTGGTCAGACTACCGGAGAGTCCGCGCCGAACCCAACTCGCCCCTCAGCGGCCGCCCAGCTCCCGCAGCCTGGTCATGTCGATCATGCTGGTGTCGAAGAAGCTGGTCTCGTCCAGCCCGCCCTGCTGCTGCGGCGGCAACTGCGGCTGCTGCGGGGGCTGCTGCTGGTAGCCGTAGGGGTCGGCGGGCAGCGGGTTGCCCCACTGGTCGAAGCCCTGCGGCTGCTGGTACTGCGGCTGCTGCTGGTAGTACGGGTCGACCGGCTGCTGGTGCCCGTAGGGCTGGCCGTACGGGTCGGCCTGCGGGGCCGCCGCCGGGTCGTAGCCGCCGCCGTACGCCTCGGCGTACTGCGGGGCCTGCGGCTGGGCGTACACGTCCTCGCCGGGCTGCTGCCAGCCGGCCGCGGCCGGGGTCTGCTCGGGCCAGGACTGCTGCTGCGGGACGTCCCCGTACCAGTGCTGCGGCTGCTGCTCGTGCTCGGGCCCGTCGCCGGTGGCGAAGCCGGCCGCGACCGCCTCGGCGCGGTCCTTGAGCTGCTGGGCCTCGTCGGCGGCGGCCAGGTAGGCGCCCAGCTCGTCGATCGGGGCCTTGCCGAGCAGCTTGTCGCGGCCCTTGCCGACGGCCTCCAGGGTGGCGGAGAGCACGGCCTCCAGGGTGGCCAGCTTCACGTCGACGTACTCGTCGGCCTCCGGGCTGGGACTGATCCGCGGCCGGAACTCCTCGCCGTCCTCGGTGCCGTCCGCCTCCGGCTCGTACACCCCGGACTCGCCGCGCAGCTTCTGCCGGCCGCGGCCGACCGCGCCGAGCGTCTTGGTGAGCACCACCTCGAAGTTGGCCAGCTTGGAGTCGACGTAGTCGTCGGCCTCGGCCCGCTTGGCCTGCACCTCGGCCCGCGCCTCGGCGAGGATCCGGTCCGCCTCGGCCTGGGCCTGCCGGACCACCTCGGTGTCGGAGATCAGCGAGCCGCGCTCGTCGTGGGCGCCGCGGATGATCCGGTCGGCCTGCTCCTGGGCGTCGGCCACCATCTGCTGGTGGTCCGCCACCACCGACTGGGCCTGGGCGAGTTCCGCGGGCATGGTCTCCCGCAGGTCGCGGAGGAGTCCGGTCAACTCGGCACGGTTGACCACGCAGGACGACGACATCGGCATCGCCTTGGCCTTCTCGACCACGGCGATGATCTCGTCGAGTTTCTGCTGCACGTCCACGGGCGCATTCAGTCTTTCCGTGTGCCGCCGAGGTGCGGCGGAGGCAGTGCCCGGAAGACCGCTGGGTGCGGCCCCGGGGCCGGGAGTACAGACTGTACGGCCACCCACCCCACCGCTCGCAACGTCCTGCTCAGTTGCGCCGTTCGGCGATCCGCTCGACCAGTCGCCGGTGCACCGCAGGGGGCAGCAGGTGCGAGACGTCGCCGCCCAGCGAGGCGACCTCCTTGACCAGGCTGGAGGACAGGAAGCTGTACGTCGGCGAGGTCGGCACGAAGAGCGTCTCCACGCCGGTCAGCCCGTGGTTCATCTGGGCCATCTGCAGCTCGTAGTCGAAGTCGCCGGCCGCCCGCAGGCCCTTGATGATCGCCGGGATGCCGCGCTCGCGGCAGAAGTCCACCAGCAGGCCGCTGTGCGACTCCACCTCGATGTTGCCCAGGTGCGCGGTGGTCTCCGCGATCAGGCCGATCCGCTCCTCGATGGAGAACATGCCCTGCTTGTTGCGGTTGATCAGCACCGCGACGTGCACCACGTCGTACAGCTTGGAGGCCCGCTCGATGATGTCGAGGTGTCCGTTGGTGATGGGGTCGAAGGACCCCGGACAGACGGCGCGGCGCATGCGTGAGCTCCCTTGTGGGGCGGGGTGTCCTGCTACGAGTCTTGGTCAGTCCCGTCGGCGGCGCGACCGTACCAGAGCGTGCCCTCGCCGTACTTGCGCGAGCGCAGCCCCTCGAAGCCGTCCGGCCAGGCGAACTCGCCGCCGCGGGTGCTGCGTTCCACGGTGACGAGAACGTCGGCGGACAGCCAGCCCCCCGAGCGGAGTGTGACCAGCATCTCCCGCAGCACGGCGTCCTCCACCGCGTACGGCGGATCCAGGAACACCAGGTCGTACGGCTCGGCCGGGGGCGCGCCCGCGATCACCTTCTCGGCCCGGTCGGCCCGCACCTCGGCGCCGGGGAGGCCCAGCGTCCGGACGTTCTCCCGGACGGTGCGCACGGCGCTCGCGTCCGACTCCACCAGCAGGGCGTGCGCGGCCCCGCGGGAGAGCGCCTCCAGCCCGACCGCGCCGCTGCCCGCGAACAGGTCCAGCATCCGGGCCCCGGCGATCGGGCCGTGCAGCGCCTCCACGGTGGAGAACATCGCCTCCCGCGCCTTGTCGGAGGTCGGGCGGGTGTTCCGGCCGGGCGGCGCGGCGAGCGGGCGGCCTCCGGCACGGCCGGCGATCACGCGAGGCATGGCGAGTCCTTATGACAGCAGGGGCGCGAGGAACTGCGCGCCCGACCATAGCCGACGAAACGGGCACGGCCGGGCGCGCGGCTCCTCACCTCCCCCGCGGACTCACTCGTTGGCGGCGGCCCCCAGCAGCGTCGGCGAGGCGTAGCGCGACCAGGACAGGCAGCCGTCGGGCGGGCAGTACTCGGGGCGGCGCGGGTCGTGCCCGAGCTCGCGCAGCTTGGTGCGGACGGAGTCGGGCGTGCGGCCGTAGCGGGCGGCGATCCGGGCGATGGTCTCGCCGTCGTGGAAGCGGCGGACCAGTTCCTCCTCGTGCTGCGGCACCCAGGGGGCGCCGTGGCCGGGGTAGAGCTCGCGGAGGACGTCCCGGTCGGGGATCGGCTCGGAGACGTCGGCGACGATGGCCAGCGCGCGCAGGGCGCGGTTGAGCGCGATGCGCAGCGAGGCGACGTCCTCCACCGGGAGGCGGAGCTTGCCGGAGGCGACCGGGTTCGCGGAGTCGCCCTCGCGCCAGCCGGTCAGGGTGAGGGTGACTTCGCGGTCGTCCTCGCTGGCGACCTCGATCCGGAAGACCTTGTCGCCGAGCGGGAGCTCGTTGAGGTGACGGAATGCCATGCAATGACCCCCAATTCTCGCGCCGGGGACGCGACTTGGAGTGCGCCCCGAACAAGTACATCCTCTCGCGCGGCACTGACAACCGGGGTGTCCGAACGACCCGCCTCAGCCCTTCTCCAGGTACTCCGCTCGGTCCTCGTCGAGCAGGCTCTCCAGGGCGGTGCGCAGCTCCGGGTGGGCCTCCAGCGCGGGGTCGGCGGCGACCAGCCGGGTGGCCTCGGCGCGGGCGGTGGCGATGACCTCCTCGTCCTCCAGCACCGAGAGCACCTTGAGCGAGGACTTCACGCCGGACTGGGCCTGGCCGAGCACGTCGCCCTCGCGGCGCTGTTCGAGGTCGATCCGGGAGAGCGCGAAGCCGTCCAGGGTGCCGGCCACCGCGTCCAGCCGGGCCCGGGCGGCGCTGGCCGCGGGCATGTCGCTGACCAGCAGGCACAGCCCGGGGGCGGAGCCGCGGCCGACCCGGCCGCGCAGCTGGTGCAGCTGGGAGACGCCGAACCGGTCGGCGTCCATGATCACCATGACGGTGGAGTTCGGCACGTTGACGCCGACCTCGATGACGGTGGTGGCGACCAGCACGTCCACCTCCCCGGCGGCGAAGCGGCGCATCACCTCGTCCTTGGCCTCCGGGGCGAGCCGTCCGTGCAGGACCTCCACCCGCAGTCCGGCCAGCGGGCCCTTCGCGAGCTTCTCGGCGGTCTCCACCACGGCCAGCGGCGGCCGCCGCTCCTCGCTGTCGGCGCCGGCCCCGGCGTCGACCTCCTCGGGCTCCTCCCGGCGCTTCTTCTTCCCCTTCGGCGGCTCCTCCTCGTCCCCGATCCGCGGGCAGACCACGTACGCCTGGTGGCCCTTGCCGACCTCCTCGCGGACGCGCTCCCAGGCCCGGACGAGGAAGTTGGGCTTCTCCAGGGCCGGGACGACGTGGGTGGAGATCGGCGAGCGGCCGGAGGGCAGCTGGTCCAGGACGGAGGTCTCCAGGTCTCCGAAGACGGTCATCGCGACGGTGCGCGGGATCGGCGTGGCGGTCATCACCAGCAGGTGCGGGGGCTGCTCGCCCTTGGCGCGCAGCGCGTCGCGCTGCTCGACGCCGAAGCGGTGCTGCTCGTCGACCACGACCAGGCCGAGGTCGGCGAACTGCACCCGCTCCTCGATCAGGGCGTGCGTGCCGATGGTGATCCCGGCCTTGCCGGAGGCCATGTCCAGCAGCGCGCCGCGGCGGGCGGCGGCGCCCATCGAGCCGGTCAGCAGGGCGACCCGGGTGCCGATCTCGGAGCCGCCGATCATCCCGGCCTCGGCGAGGTCGCCCATCATCTCGACGATCGAACGGTGGTGCTGCTGGGCCAGCACCTCGGTCGGCGCCAGCAGCACGGCCTGCCCGCCGCTGTCGACCACGGTGAGCATGGCGCGCAGCGCCACCAGGGTCTTGCCGGAGCCGACCTCGCCCTGCAGCAGCCGGTGCATCGGGTGCTCGGTGGCCAGGTCGGCGAAGATCTCGGCGCAGACCTTGCGCTGGCCGTCGGTGAGGGTGAACGGCAGCCGCTCGTCGAAGGCGTCCAGCACCCCGCCGGGGACGGGGCGGCGCGGGACGGCGGGCAGCGCGGAGTCGGCGGCCCGGCGCTGGGCCAGGGCGACCTGCAGGACGAAGGCCTCGTCCCAGCGCAGCCGGGCCTGGGCGCGCTCCTTCTCGGCCTGGTCGCGCGGGCGGTGGATCAGCTCCAGCGCCTCGGGCAGCGGGATCAGGCCGTGCTCGGCGCGCAGGTCGGCGGGCAGCGGTTCGCCGACGTCGGAGAGGTGCTTGGTGAGGGCCATCTCGACGCACAGGGCGAGCTTCCAGCTGGGCATCTGGGCGCTGGCCGGATAGACCGGGATGAGCCGCCCCGCGAACTGCCTCGCCGCCGAGGAACCCTCCTCGTCGTCGATCAACTGGTAGTCGGGCGAGGCGAGTTGGCGGGTGCGGTTGAACAGGCCGACCTTGCCCGCGAACAGGCCCTGCTGGCCGGGGCGGAGGTCCTTCTGCCGCCAGCCCTGGTTGAAGAACACCAGCGAGAGCTTCGAGCGGCCGTCGGTGACCACCACCTCCAGCCGGTCGCCCTTGCGGCCGCGGAACGGGATCAGCGTGACCTTCTCGATCCGGGCCAGCACCGTGACGTGCTCGTCCACCTCCAGCTCGTCCAGGCTGGTGAGCTGCCCGCGCTCGACGTACCGGCGCGGGTAGTGGTGCAGCAGGTCGCCGACCGTGCGCAGCTTGAGACCGTCGGCCAGCACCTTCGCGGTGCGGTCGCCGACCAGTTCCTTCAGCGGTTCATCGAGAGCGCCCATGGCGTCCCATTTCACACCACCGGACCGACGGCCCGGCTCACTCCACCCCGATGAGCAGCGGGGCGGCCTCCTGCCCGCCCCGGTACGCGACGGTGTCGACCTCGGGGCGGGTGCGCCGGGCGTGCGCGATCAGCCGGTCGGCGAGGTCCTCGGGGGCCTCCTCGCCCAGCACCAGGGTGACCAGTTCGCCGCCGGCCGCGATCATCCGCTCGAGCACGGTCAGCGCGGTCTCGGTGAGGTCGGCGCCGATCACCGCGACGTCGCCGTCGATCAGGCCGAGCACGTCCCCGGCCTGGCAGACGCCCGCCATCGTCCAGGACTCGCCCTCGGCGACGGCCAGTTCGGCGTACCGGGTGGCGCCCGCGGCGGAGGTCATCGCCACCACGTCCTCGTCGAAGCGCCGCCCGGCGTCGTGCACGGCCAGCGCCGCCAGGCCCTGCACCGGGGAGCGGGTGGGCAGCACGGCGATCCGCACGCCCTCCTCGCGCAACTGGTCGGCGGCCGCACCGGCGGCGGGCCGCAGCTCCGGGTCGTTGAGCAGCAGGACCACCTCGCGGGCCCCGCAGCGGTGCACCGCGGCGACCAGCTCGGCACTGACCGGCGGACGGTCCGGATCGGCCTCCAGCACCACCGACCCCGCCTGCCCGCACAACTGCGCCAGCCCGCTGCCGGTCACCACGCTGAGCACCGCCCGCCCGTGCGAGACGGTCTCCTCGCGCTCCCCGGCCCGGGCCGCGGCCTCGGCGAAGTGGGTGATCCTGATCCGGTACGGCCGCCCGGCCTCGACGCCCGCCTCGACGGCCGCGCCCGCGTCGTCCACGTGCACGTGCACGTTCCACAGGCCGTCCCCGCCGCCGATCACCAGCGAGTCGCCGAGCCGTCCCAGCCGCTCGCGCAGCAGCGGCAGCTGCTCGTCCTCGGCCTCCAGCAGGTAGATCACCTCGAACGCGGGGTGGCCCGAGCCGGGCGGCCGCTCGTAGCTCTCGCAGCCGTCCACCACCAGCGGGTCGACCTCGCGCCGCAGCGCGACCGGGCCCATCGGCTGCTGTCCGGAGACGGCGTCCACCAGCGCGCCCAGCACCGCGACCAGGCCGCGGCCGCCCGCGTCCACCACGCCCGCCTCGGCCAGCGCGGACAGCTGGTCGGGGGTCAGCAGCAGCGCCTGCCGGGCCGCCCGGTACGCCTCCTGGGCCTGCCCGGTCAGGCCGTCCGCGCCGCCCGCGGCCTTCGCGGCGGCGGCCGCGACCGTCAGCAGGGTGCCCTCCACCGGCTCGGCGACCGCCCGGTACGCGGAGCGGGCGCCGTGGTCGAGCGCACCGGCCAGCTCGCCGCCGCCCGCCAGCTCCTCGGCGAAGCCGCGCAGCCACTGCGCCAGGATCACGCCCGAGTTCCCGCGCGCCCCGATCAGCGCGCCGCGGGCGGCGGCGGCCGCGGCGACCGACAGCTCGGGCTCCTCGGCGGCGGCGAACACCGCGTCCAGCGCCTCGGCCGCGGACTCCACTGTCAGGTACAGGTTCGTCCCGGTGTCCCCGTCCGGCACCGGGTACACGTTCAGCGCGTCGATCTCCTCGCGGGCCTGGCCGAGGGCCGCCAGCGCGAGCCGGCACCAGGTGCGGACGGCCGGGGCGTCGAGGGTGTCCAGCACCAGGTCTCCTCCGGGTGAACGCCACGGGAACCCGACAGGACGCGGTGGCGAGGGGTGAGGGGCGATTGCTGGCAGGTTATCGGCCCCCGCGGCACCCTCCGCCGCAGGCTCGTGCCCAGCTCGGGGGAACGATCACCCCGGCGATCGTGGTAGTTTCGTTGAGCGGGAGTCACCGTTGTATGCTCTCCCGGTTGCCTGGAGCACCCCGGGCTAGTGACAAGTACCTGATTCTGAAGTCTTGGAGTGACTCCTGTGGCTGCCAACTGTGACGTCTGCGGCAAGGGCCCGGGCTTCGGCAACAGCATCTCCCACTCGCACCGCCGCACCCCCCGTCGTTGGAACCCCAACATCCAGACGGTGCGCGCTGTGATCGGGCGGACGCCGAAGCGGCTCAACGTCTGCACCTCGTGCATCAAGGCCGGTAAGGTCTCGCGCTGACGCGCAGACCGGGCCCACCGGTCACCTTTTTCCGAAAGCCGACCACACCCTCCGGGGACCGTGGTCGGCTTTCGGCTTTTCCCGCTCGGGGAGCCCCACCAGGGGCCCGGGGAACGGCGAGTCCGAGCTTGCTGCCGGTCGGAGCCCATCGGAGGTCCGTGCTGCTCCGGGCCGTGGTGGCAGAACCCGGAGCAGCCCCGGACCCCTGACGCGGCACTAGCTCCTGGCCCGCCAGAAGTGGTCCACCGGCCCGATGCCGGACCCGAGCGCGAAGCCGTGCGCGATCGCGCCGGTGACGTACGCCTTGGCGCGGGCGACGGCGAGCGGCACCGGGTCGCCGAGGGCGAGCTGCGCGGCGATCGCGCTGGCGAGGGTACAGCCGGTGCCGTGGGTGTGGCGGTTGTCGTGGCGGGGGGCGCGGTACCAGTGGGGTTCGCCGTCGGGGCCCAGCAGCAGGTCGGCGGCCTCGCCCTCCAGGTGGCCGCCCTTGATCAGGGCCCAGTCGGGCCCGAGCTCGCGCAGGGCCTTCGCCGCGTCGAGCATCCCGTCCTCGCCGGTGACGGTGATCCCGGTGAGCTGGGTCACCTCGTGCAGGTTGGGGGTGGCGAGGGTGGCGACCGGGAGGAGCCGCTCGCGCACCGTCGTGACGGCGTCCGCCGCGAGCAGGGCGTCGCCGTGCTTGGAGACGCCGACGGGGTCGACGACGACGGGGGCGGGGGCGTCGGCGAGCAGGTCGGCGACGGTCTCGACGAGTTCGACGGAGGCGAGCATGCCGGTCTTGACGGCCTGCACGCCGATGTCGTCGACGACGCTGCGGTACTGGGCGCGGACGGCTTCGGCGGGCAGCTCCCAGTAGCCCTGGACGCCGAGCGAGTTCTGCGCGGTGACGGCGGTGATGACGCTCATGCCGTGGACGCCGAGGGCGAGCATGGCCTTGAGGTCGGCCTGGATGCCCGCACCGCCGCCGCTGTCGGAGCCGGCGACGGTGAGGACTCGGGGCGGGGCGGCGGCGAAGGTGCTCATGCGCCCCAACCTACCGACCCCGCGCGGCGGGTCAGAGCACGGCCTCGGATTCCACCCAGCGGTCCTGCGGGACGGTCTTGAGCTGGACGACGGCGTCGGCGATCGGGGTGAGGTGGATCTCGGTGCCGCGCAGCGCGGTGAAGTGCCCGTAGGCGCCCTTGTGGACGGCCTCGACGGCGTGCCAGCCGAAGCGGGTGGCGAGGACCCGGTCGAGCGCGGTGGGGGTGCCGCCGCGCTGGGTGTGGCCGAGGATGACCGGCCGGGCCTCCTTGCCGAGCAGGTTCTCCAGTTCGATGGCGAGCCGGGTGCCGATGCCGCCGAAGGTCTGGTGGCCGAACTGGTCGACCTGGCCGTGCTCGAAGCGCAGCGTGCCGGGCAGCGGCTGGGCGCCCTCGGCGACGGCGATGATGGCGAACTTCTTGCCGCGCCGGAAGCGCTCCTCGATCATCCGGGCGACGGCCTCGATGTCGAAGGGCTTCTCGGGGATGAGGATGCCGTGGGCGCCGCCGGCCATGCCCGCGGTGAGGGTGATCCAGCCGGTGTGGCGGCCCATCAACTCGACGACCATCACCCGCTGGTGGGACTCGGCGGTGGTCTTGAGCCGGTCGATGGCCTCGGTGGCGACGTGCACGGCGGTGTCGAAGCCGAAGGTGACGTCGGTGGCGTCGATGTCGTTGTCGATGGTCTTGGGGACGGCCACGACGGGCAGTCCGGCGTCGCTGAACAGCTTGGCGGCGGTGAGGGTGCCCTCGCCGCCGATCGCGATCAGCGCGTCGATGCCGAGGTTCGCGGCGAGCTGCTTGGAGTTCTCGACGGCCCAGCGGATCTTCTCGCGCTGCACCCGGGCGGAGCCGAGGACGGTGCCGCCCAGGGTGAGCAGGCCGGTGACGTCCTCGTGCGAGATCGGCCGGGCGCGGCCCTCGATCAGGCCGAGGAAGCCGTCCTCGATGCCGAGGATCTCGTCGCCGTGCACGTCGGTGCCGCGGTGCACGACGGAGCGGATGACCGCGTTGAGGCCGGGGCAGTCGCCGCCGCTGGTGAGAACGCCGATTCGCATGGTGGCTGTGCTCCTGCTCCTGGGGGTGCGCCCCCGCGTACGTGGGTGGACCGGACCGTCGACGCTGTCGGTCCGCCCGACAGTGGCAACCCTACGCGCTCGGGGGCCGTACCAGCCGGTAGCCGTCCGGGCGGGTGGGGGCCGTTCCGGCGCGGGCTACTGCTCGGCGAAGTGGTCCCAGCCCGCGGTGCGGTCCCAGGGCGCGCCGTCGACGGTGACGGTGCCGCCGCGGCCGGGGCGGGCGGTCCGGACCACCTCGCCGATGACCCGCCAACGGGCGGGCAGCGCGGCGGACTTGGGGAAGGTCGCGACGATCGCGTGGTCCTCGCCGCCGGAGAGCACCCACACCAGCGGGTCGACGCCGACGGCCTGCCCGATGTCGGCCATCTGCGCGGGGACGTCGAAGTCGGCGGCGTGCAGGTCGATGTCCACGTCGCTGGCCCGGGCGACGTGGCCGAGGTCGGCGACCAGCCCGTCCGAGACGTCGACCATGGCGGTGGCGCCGAGCTCGCTGGCGGCGGGGCCCGCGTGGTACGGCGGTTCGGGGCGACGGTGGGCCTCGACGAAGGCGCGCGGGGAGCGGAAGCCGCGCTGCAGGACGGTCAGCCCGGCGGCGGACCAGCCGAGCCAGCCGGTCACCGCGACCACGTCCCCGACCTGCGCGCCGGAGCGCACCACCGGCCGCCGGCCCTGCAGGTCGCCGAGCGCGGTGATGGCCAGCGTGATGGTGTCGCCGCGCACCACGTCGCCGCCGACCACGGTCGCGCCGGCCACCTGGCACTCGTCGCGCAGGCCGTCCATCAGTTCGGTGGCCCAGGTGGTGGGCAGGTCGGCGGGGGTGACCAGGCCCAGCAGCAGGGCGGTCGGGACGGCGCCCATCGCGGCGATGTCGGCGAGGTTCTGCGCGGCGCACTTGCGGCCGACGTCGTACGCGGTGGACCAGTCGCGGCGGAAGTGCCGGCCCTCGATGAGCACGTCGGTGGTGGCGACCACCCGGCCGTCGGGCGCCTTCACCACGGCCGCGTCGTCGCCGGGCCCGAGCTCCACCGCCGGGGTCATCGGCAGCCGCGCGGTCAGCTCCCGGATGAGCCCGAACTCGCCGAGTTCACCCACGGTCCCCTGCATCAGCCCGTCCTCCGCGTTCCCGTTTCTCGTCCGATAGGTGTGCGCCCCCGTGTCGTGGGAGCCACCGCCCCCGCGCGCAGCGTACGCCTTCCGGGCCGTCCGGGGTCTCCCCCGTCCGCCCGGTCGCGCGGTAGCGTTGGTGATCAGACTGCCGGTCGCAACTCCCCCACCCAAGCCGCCTGGAGGTCCACCGTGGTGCAGGCGTACATCCTGATCCAGACCGAGGTGGGCAAGGCCACCGCGGTAGCCGAGTCCATCGCCAAGATCCCCGGGGTGGTCACCGCCGAGGACGTGACGGGGCCCTACGACGTGATCGTCCGGGCCGAGGCGGAGTCGATCGACGAGCTGGGCCGCCTGGTGGTGGCCAACGTGCAGCAGGTCGAGGGCATCACCCGCACCCTGACCTGTCCGGTGGTGCGCCTGTAGGACGGCTTACCATCGTGCGGTGCCCACCCGTGACCTGCTGAACCGCCTGCCCGCCCCGGTGCGCTGGCTGGCGCCGCCCGCCGTGCTGCTGGCCTGCACGGCGGGGCTGGTCGCGTCCTGGAGCGGCGACCCGGACGTCACCCCGCCGGTGCCGTCCGCGGACGCCGCCCGGTACTGCCGGGCGCTGGACGCGGCGCTGCCCGCCGAGGTGCTGGGGCACGCCCGCAAGGACCCGTCCCCGGCCTCCCCGTACACCGCCGCCTGGGCGTCCTCCCCGCGCACCGTGCTGACCTGCGGCGGGGAGCGGCCGGAGTTCCTGGACGACAGCACCCGCACCGGCCCGTGCGTCAACGAGGTCAGCTGGGGCATGGCCGAGGACGGCGACGGCGGCTACCGCTTCGCCACCGGGCTGCGCAAGGCGTACGTGGTGGTGGAGGTCCCGGCGGGCGCGTACGGCAACTACGCGGACCCGCTGGGCTCGCTGGCCGACGCCGTCCGGTCGACCGTCCCGACCTGGGACGGGAAGGCCGACTCGGGCTGCCTGGACGGGACCTCCTGAGCGGCCGAGCCCCTAGCGCAGGCCGGTGGAGCGGCGCAGCGCGGCGGTCAGCAGGCGGTCGATCAGCTCGGCGTAGGGCACGCCGGTGGCCTCCCACATCTTGGGGTAGGCCGAGATCGGGGTGAAGCCGGGCATGGTGTTGACCTCGTTGACCATCCAGCGGCCGTCGGCCAGCAGGAAGAAGTCGACCCGGGCCAGGCCCTCGCAGCCGAGGCCCTCGAACACCTCGACGGCCTGGCGGCGGATCTCGGCCTGCTCCCCGGGGGTGAGGTCGGCGGGGATCCGCACCTCGGAGGAGTCGATGTACTTGGCCTCGAAGTCGTAGAACTCGAAGTCGCCGTCGACCAGCACCTCGGCGGCCACCGAGGCGCGCGGGCCGTCCTCGAACTCCAGCACGCCGCACTCGATCTCGCGGCCCTCGACGCCCTTCTCCACGATCACCTTGGGGTCGTGGCGGCGGGCCTCCTCGACCGCGGCGTCCAGGTCGGCGAGGTCCTTGACCTTGGTGATGCCGATCGAGGAGCCGGCCCGGCAGGGCTTGACGAACAGCGGCAGGCCCAGCGCGGCGATCCGCCCGCGGGCGGCCTCGCGGCCCGCCTCGGACTCCCACTCGCGCGGCTTGACCACCGTGTACTCGCCCGCGTACAGGCCGAGCGACTCGATGATCCGCTTGGTGAACTCCTTGTCCATGCCGACCGCGGAGGCCAGCACGCCGGAGCCGACGTAGGGCACGCCGGAGAGCTCCAGCAGGCCCTGCAGGGTGCCGTCCTCGCCCCACGGGCCGTGCAGCAGCGGGAGCACCACGTCGACCTCGCCGAGGACCTTCGGCGCGGCGCCGGGCTCGCTCCACACCACCTCGCGGCTGCCGGGGGCCAGCGGCAGCGCGACCTGGCCCTCGGCGGACTCGGCGACCTGGTCGACGTCGGGCATCCGGCCGTCGGTGATGGCCATCCGGGACGGTTCGTCGCCGACCAGGGCCCAGCGGCCCTCGTGGGTGATGCCGATC
Source organism: Kitasatospora sp. NPDC001540 (assembly GCF_042894345.1). Taxonomy (NCBI): domain Bacteria; kingdom Bacillati; phylum Actinomycetota; class Actinomycetes; order Kitasatosporales; family Streptomycetaceae; genus Kitasatospora; species Kitasatospora sp. NPDC001540. Next base: position 18,178 of record NZ_JBIAVO010000031.1, on the reverse strand, counting down.
GGCAGCACCTCGTACTTGCTGCGGTCGATCGAGCGCAGCACGCTGGCGGCGGTGACCACGGACACGCCGTGCTCGGAGCTGCGGCCGCCGAAGACGATCGCGACGCGCGGCTTGGCCGCCTGGTTCGGGGAGGACTGTTCGATGCTCATATCGGCGTTGAGACTACCGTCCGATTCCGGTCACCGGCGCTCAGGCTTGGCCGAACGGGCCATCAGTCCCTTCAGCACCTCCTGGGGCGGCCGTCCCCTGTGCACCACGTCCACCACGGCCTCGACGATCGGCATGTCCACCCCGTTGCGCCGGGCCAGGTCGAGCACCGACTCGCAGGACTTCACGCCCTCCGCGGTCTGGCTGGTGGCGGCGACGGTCTCGGCCAGCGTCATGCCGCGGCCCAGGTTGGTGCCGAAGGTGTTGTTCCGGGACAGCGGCGAGGAGCAGGTCGCCACCAGGTCGCCCATCCCGGCCAGGCCCGCGAAGGTGTGCGCGTCGGCGCCCAGCACCAGGCCCAACCGGGTGGTCTCGGCCAGCCCGCGGGTGATCAGCGTCGCCTTGGTGTTGTCGCCCAGCCCCATGCCGTTGGCCATGCCGACCGCCAGGCCGATCACGTTCTTCACCGCGCCGCCCAGCTCGCAGCCCACCACGTCGGTGTTGGTGTACGGACGGAAGTACGGGGTGTGGCAGGCCTTCTGGAAGCGCTTGGCGACCTCCTCGTCGGTGCACGCCACCACGGTCGCGGCGGGCTGCCGGTTGGCGATCTCCCCGGCCAGGTTCGGGCCCGACACCACCACGACCCGCTCCGGGCCGACCCCGGCGACCTCGGTGATCACCTCGCTCATCCGCTTCACGGTGCCCAGCTCGACGCCCTTCATCAGGCTCACCAGCGCCGTCTGCGGCTCGATCAGCGGCGCCCAGAGCGCGAGGTTGTCGCGCAGCGTCTGGGACGGCACCGAGAGCACCGCGAAGTCCGCCCCGGCCAGCGCCTCGGCGGCGTCGGTGGTGGCCCGGATGCCCGCGGGCAGGGTCAGCTCCGGCAGGTAGTCCCGGTTGACGTGCTCCCGGTTGATCGCCTCGACCAGCTCCGGGCGGCGGCCCCACAGGGTCACCTCGCAGCCCGCGTCGGCCAGGATCATCGCGAAGACGGTGCCCCAGGAGCCCGTCCCCATCACGGCGCAGCGGGTCACCGGCCGCCCTCCTCGACGGCGCGCCCGCCCTCGGCCCGGGCCGCGGCGGCCCGGGCCCTGGCGGCCCTGCGCATGTCGTAGCGCTCCTTCGGGGCCTGCTCGCCGCGGATGTCCTCCAGCACGGCGGTGATCGCGGCCATGATGTCGTCGGTGGCGTCCTTCAGCACCTGGGCGGTGATCTCCCGGCCCCGGTACCGGCTCAGGTCGACCGCGGGACCCGCCGCGACGACCACCTTGTGCCGCGGGAACAGCCGGTACTTGCCCTTGCCCTTCCCGTACGGCGGGATGATCTCGTGCGCGCCCCAGTGCGCGACCGGGATCACCGGCGCGCCCGTCATCAGCGCGACCCGGGCCGCGCCGCTCTTGCCGGTCATCGGCCAGAGGTCCGGGTCCCGGGTGAGGGTGCCCTCCGGGTAGAACTGCACGCACTGGCCGCCGTTGACCGCGTCGATCGCGGCCCGGAACGCCTCGGCGGCGTCGGTGGACTCCCGGAACACCGGGATCTGGCCGGTCTTGCGGAGCATGAAGCCGATGAACGGCACCGAGAACAGCGAGGACTTGGCGAGGATCCGGGGCGGGCGGCCCGAGTTGTACTGCCAGTGCGCGTAGAACACCGGGTCGATCACCGAGTTGTGGTTCACCGCGGCGATGAACCCCGACTTCTCGGGCAGGTGCTCCCAGCCGCGCCACTCCGCCTTTGCCAGGGCGTTGGTCACCGGCTTCACGAGCACCGCGGCGAAGCGGTACCAGATCCCGTAGTCGGCGTTTCCGAACCTGGCGTTAGAGCGGCGGGCCACCCCTGGCTCCTCTTCACTCGTGCGACGCCCCGTACTGCGCCGCGGACTCTCCTCGCCGGGACCGACCAGCGGCTCCGAGGCGCCGACCAGTCTCGCCCGGGAGCCGAGCCTGTGTCGAGCAGCCACCACCGCCACCGGTCGACCGGGCCCCGCCCGCCGCCCCGGGCGCCCGGGACACGCTGGCCAGGCCGCCCCGGCCGACGCCACAATGGCGCCGATGACAGAGGACACCGTACGCCCCGCCGCCGTCGGGCCGACCGCCCCGGTCCTGACCCGCCCCGCGGGGGCCGGGCCGCGGCTCGGCTGGTCGGTGGTGGTGCCGGTCAAGCCGCTCGCCGGGGCGAAGAGCCGGCTGTCCGCGCTGGGCCCGCTGCGCCCCCGGCTCGCCCTCGCGTTCGCGCTCGACACCGTCGCCGCCGCGCTGGCCTGCCCGCTGGTCGGCCGCGTCCTGGTGGTCACCCGGGACGCGCGCGCCGCCGCGGAGCTGCGCGCGCTGGGGGCCGACGTCCTGGACGACGAGCCGGGCGGCCTCAACCCCGCGCTCGCGCACGGCGCCGCGACCGCCCACCGGCGCCACCCCCGCTCCCCCGTCACCACCCTCTCCGCGGACCTGCCCGCGCTCCGGCCCGCCGAGCTCGCCCGGGTGCTGGCCGCGGTGCCCGCGCGGGGCCGGGCCTTCCTCGCCGACGCCCCCGGCACCGGCACCGTGCTGCTCGCCGGGGAGCCCGGCGAACCGCTGCGCCCCGCCTTCGGACCGGGCTCCCGGGACGCCCACCTGGCGGGCGGCGCCACCGAACTGCTGCTCCCCGACGCCCCCTCCGTCCGCCGCGACGTCGACACCCCCGCGGACCTGGCCGCCGCCCGCCTGCTCGGCCTCGGCCCGGCCACCGCGGCCCTGCTCCGAAGCCCTATGCTGGCTCCCATGCAGGCCACCGCGTTCACGTACGACCCGACGACCCGTTCCGGCTCGGTCCTGCTCGACGACGGCACGCCCGTCCCCTTCGACGCACCGGCCTTCGACGCCGGCGGCCTGCGGCTGCTCCGGGCCGGTCAGCGGGTGCGGATCCGCACCACCGGCGAGGGCGCCGACCGCCGGGTGGTCTTCCTCACCCTGCAGACCTTCCCGGACCCGGAAGCGGACTGACCTCCCCTCAGGCGCTCCACCGCCCCGGCTCCGGCCCGGACCGGTCGCGGCCGCCCAGCCCCCGCAGCCGCAGCAGGGTGACCTCCGGCGAGTCGACCAACACGAGCGGGGCGGCGACCAGTTGGGGCCGCCCGCCGCCACCGGGCAGCACCCGGATCAGCCGCGTCCGGCCGAGCAGCGCGAAGCCGAGCTGCAACCGGCCGTCCCGCGCCAGGAAGGCCTCGGTGCGCTCGACCGCGCCGGGGCCGAAGAAGTAGCGGTAGGCCTCGTACTGCGTCCAGCCCAGCGGCAGGGTGTTGAGCGTCTGCCAGAGCGAGGACAGCGCGGGGGCGAGGGCGGGGAAGGAGGTCGGTTCGGTGATCCCCTCGATGCCGACGGTGTAACCGGGCGGCGTGTTCTTCACGGTGGCTCCTGGGGTGGGTCGAATTCGGCCCAGACGGTGTGGGTGCGCGCGCGGTAGCGGTGTCCGTAGCGGTCGGCCTGGGCGAGGACCCGCAGGACCGTCATGTGGTCGTGGTCCTCCGGCTCCCCGGGGAGCTCGGCCTCCACCCGGTAACCGCCGCCGGGCAGCTGGATGATCCTGGCTTCGGCCCCCGTGGCCGCAGCGAGCCTGGACGCAAGGTCGAACACCCTCGTGCTTCGCACGCGACGCCGCTCCCCGAAGTTGGCCGGTCACTCATTGTGAATCTAAGCCATTAGATTCCACCTGATGCATTAGATTGTCAAGCTGATTCGCCCGCCCTGCCGTCCGTCGGCAGGTCTCGCCCTCGCCGGGAGGCGCCAGATGCCCTCACAGGACCCGCCGTACCTCCGCATCGCGGACCACCTGCGCCGCCGGGTGACGGCCGGGGAGTGGGCGGTCGGCGAGCGGCTGCCGTCCCGGGCGAAGCTGGCCGAGAGCTACGGCGTGGGGCCGAACGTGCTGCAGCGGGCGCAGGAGGCGCTCATCGCCGAGGGCCTGCTGGAGGGCCGGACGGGCTCGGGCACCTACGTCCGCGAGCCGGTGCCCCGGCTGCCGCTGGTGCGCACCCGGACGCCCGGCGAGTTCCCCGGCGAACCGGCGCCGGACGGCGAGTGGGAGTCCGAGACCTGGGCCCTCACCCCCGCCCCGGAGGCGGTGGCCCACCGCCTGCGGATCGAGCCCGGCGACCTGACGGCGCACACCCGGTACGAGTTCAAGCTGGACCACAAGGTCCTCCAACTCGCCGAGTCCTGGGAGCCGATGGCCGTCACCGCCGGCACCCCGGCGACCCTCCCCCGCTACGGCCCGTGGCACCGCCGGAGCGTGGTGGAGCGGATGGCCCGGATCGGGGTGCGGGTGGTGCGCGCGCTGGAGCGGCCGCGACCCGCCCGGGCGACGCCGGAGCAGGCCGCGCTGCTGGGGCTCTCCACCGGCGACGCGCTGACCGTGATCGAGCGGACCTACCTGGACGACTCCGGACGGCCGGTGGAGACCGCGGATCTGGTGATTCCGGATTCCCGTTGGGAGATCTGTTACGAGCTCCCGGTGGACGCCCCGGAGTAATTCCCGGCCGGTTCCGCGCTTTTCCGCGGCCTCGGCGGCGGAGTGACGGCACGTCGCCCCGATGCCCCGTCAACCCGGCGCGGCCCCACCCGTCCGCGCCCCGGAGCGGGCGAAATCCGCAGCGGCCCGTTCGGCCGAACGGGTGAGGGAGGCTCCGTCGGGACCGTCCGGACCCGTCCGGACCCGTCCAGGTCCGTCCGGGCCGGGAACGACGAAGGCCGCGCCGGTCCGCTCCGGGGAGGACCCGGGCGGACCGGCGCGGCCGGTGCCCCGGTGCCGGACGGGCCGGCGCCGGGTGGGGGCGACTACTTGGCGGTGGACTTGCGCGCGGTGGTCTTCCGCGTGGCGGTCTTCTTCGCCGGAGCGGTCTTCTTGGCGGTGGCGGTGGCCTTCTTGGCGGCGGCCGCGGTGGTGGTCTTCTTCGCCGCGGTGGTCGCCTTCTTGGTGGCGGCCGCGCTGGTCTTCTTGGCCACCGCGGTCTTGGCGGTGGTGGCCTTCTTGACCGCGGTCTTGGCCGGGGCCGCCTTCTTGGCCGCGGTGGTCGCGGTCTTCTTGGCGGCGGTCTTCTTGGTCGCGGTGCCGCCCGCGGCGGCGGCGCGCTTGGTCGCGGCGCGCTTGGCGGCCGGGGTGGCGGCCACGCCGGACTTGCCCGGGGTGAGCGAGCCCTTGGGCGCCTTCTTGACCGACGGGCCCTCCTTCGGCAGCTTCTTGCTGCCGGAGACGAGGTCCTTGAAGCCCTGGCCCGGGCGGAACCGCGGAACAGCGGTCTTCTTGACCTTGACCCGCTCGCCGGTCTGCGGGTTACGGGCGAAGCGCGCCGAGCGCTCCACCTTCTCGAAGGTGCCGAAACCGGTGACCGAAACGCGGTCACCCGCCACGACGGCACGCACCATGGTGTCGAGCACTGCGTCGACGGCCTCTGCGGCAGCCTTGCGACCGCCCAGCTGCTCGGCCACCGCTTCGACAAGCTGAGCCTTGTTCACGTCTTCCCCTTCGGAAACGGGCGCCGGATGATTCCATCCGTTCTTTTCGCACGTTAGGTATGTATCTGCGGACTTTCAATTACCAAACGCGTGAATCACCCTAGTGTCGCAATGGATTTGCGCATGGAGGTGCTCACCGGGGAGGCATCCGCCCCTCGTCGAGGTCCTGCACAAAGCGACTCAACCGCCGTGCCGCCTCCGGGAGATCGCGCTTCGCGGTCTCGGTGACGATCAGCAGTTGTCGGGTGAGAGCGGTCTTTGCGTCCGTCGACACGTTCAGCGCGTGAACGCGGGCGTGGGCTTGCTTCAACCGCTCGGCCACCAGTGCGTAGAGCAGGGTGACTTCCGAGTCGGCAGCACCGTCCTGACCGTCCCCGGACGCCGGTTGGCCGTCCTGGCACGGGGGTTCGGGACTGTGGTGCATGCAACGATTGTGCCATCTGTGCGGAGTTGCGCTACACCAGGGTCTATTCCCGGCTGACGAACTCCCCTGCGAACAACGAAGACCCGCCCCGGAGGGGGGCGGGTCTTCGTTGTCGGTCCGTCAGAAAGCGGTGCCTCAGGCGACCGGCTGGGTCCGCGGCTTGTAGGACGGCCGCTTCGCCTCGAACGCGGCGATGTCGCCCTCGTTCTGCAGGGTGATGCTGATGTCGTCCAGGCCGTTCAGCAGCCGCCAGCGCACGTTGTCGTCCAGCTCGAACGGGGCGGTGACGCCCTCGGCCCGGACCTCGCGGGCCTCCAGGTCGACGGTGATCTCGGCGGTCGGGTCGGCCTCGGTCAGCGCCCAGAGCCGCTCCACGGTCTCCTGCGGCAGGACCACCGTCAGCAGGCCGTTCTTCAGCGAGTTCCCGCGGAAGATGTCGGCGAACCGGGAGGAGATGACGGCCTGGAAGCCGTAGTTCTGCAGCGCCCAGACCGCGTGCTCGCGGGACGAGCCGGTGCCGAACTCGGGGCCGGCCACCAGGACGGTGGCGCCCTCGCGCTCGGGCTGGTTCAGGACGAAGGACTCGTCCTTGCGCCAGGCCTCGAACAGGCCGTCCTCGAAGCCGGTGCGGGTGACCTTCTTCAGCCAGTGCGCCGGGATGATCTGGTCGGTGTCCACGTTCGAACGGCGCAGCGGGACGGCGCGGCCGGTGTGGGTGGTGAACTTCTCCATGGCTCAGACCTCCACGGCCACGTTGTCGGTCAGGTCCGCGGGGGCGGCCAGACGGCCCACCAGCGCGGTGGCGGCGGCCACCTGGGGGGAGACCAGGTGGGTGCGGCCGCCCTTGCCCTGGCGGCCCTCGAAGTTGCGGTTCGAGGTGGAGGCGCAGCGCTCGCCCGGGGCCAGCTGGTCCGGGTTCATGCCCAGGCACATCGAGCAGCCCGCGTGCCGCCACTCGGCGCCCGCGGCGGTGAAGACCTTGTCCAGGCCCTCCTCCACGGCCTGCAGGGCGACCCGGACCGAGCCCGGGACGACCAGCATGCGCACGCCCTCGGCGATCCGGCGCCCGTCCAGGACGGCCGCGGCGGCCCGCAGGTCCTCGATCCGGCCGTTGGTGCAGGAGCCGACGAACACGGCGTCGACCTTGACCTCGCGCAGCGGGGTGCCCGCCTCCAGGCCCATGTACTTCAGGGCGTTCTCGGCGGCGATCCGCTCCTGCGGGTCCGCGAAGTCAGCCGGGTTCGGCACGCTCGCGCCCAGCGGCGCGCCCTGGCCCGGGTTGGTGCCCCAGGTGACGAACGGGGTCAGCTCGGTGGCGTCGATGAACACCTCGGCGTCGAAGACCGCGTCCTCGTCGGTGGCCAGGGTCTCCCAGTAGGCGACCGCGGCGTCCCAGTCCTCGCCCTGCGGGGCGTGCGGGCGGCCCTGCAGGTAGTCGAAGGTGGTGCGGTCCGGGGCGATCATGCCGGCCCGGGCGCCCGCCTCGATGGACATGTTGCAGATCGTCATCCGGGCCTCCATGGAGAGGCTGCGGATCGCCGAACCGCGGTACTCCAGGACGTAGCCCTGGCCGCCGCCGGTGCCGATCTTCGCGATCACGGCCAGGATCAGGTCCTTGGCGGTGACGCCCTCGGGCAGCTCGCCCTCGACGGTGATCGCCATGGTCTTGAACGGGGCCAGCGGCAGGGTCTGGGTGGCCAGCACGTGCTCGACCTGGCTGGTGCCGATGCCGAAGGCCAGCGCGCCGAAGGCGCCGTGGGTGGAGGTGTGCGAGTCGCCGCAGACCACGGTCATGCCCGGCTGGGTCAGGCCCAGCTGCGGGCCGACCACGTGGACCACGCCCTGCTCGACGTCGCCCAGCGAGTGGATGCGCACGCCGAACTCCTCGGCGTTCTTGCGCAGCGTCTCCAGCTGCACCCGGGAGACCGGGTCGGCGATCGGCTTGTCGATGTCCAGGGTCGGGGTGTTGTGGTCCTCGGTCGCGATCGTCAGATCGGTCCGGCGCACCGGGCGCCCCGCCAGCCGGAGGCCGTCGAACGCCTGCGGGCTGGTCACCTCGTGCAGCAGGTGCAGGTCGATGTAGAGCAGGTCGGGCTCGCCCTCGGCGCGCCGGACGACGTGGTCGTCCCAGACCTTCTCTGCGAGTGTCCGTCCCATCGGATTCCCTCCAGCCGGCCGCTCTGCCGGCCTTCTCGTGATCGTCGAGGTCTTGTCCCGTGCCGCCCTGTGAGGCTCGCTTGGAGTCGCGACCTGCACGCCGGACCGTCCAGGATCCGGACACCCTGGTGGAGTGCCGTCCTGGGTGTCTCCCGGGCTGCTGACTCCAAGAGTGGCGCTTTTCTCGGAAGATTGAACTTGCGTCTCGCTGATTGAGACTGCAGTATCGAGACATGGACAACACTAGCGGCGTCGGCGTTCTCGACAAGGCCGCTCTGGTGCTCAGCGCACTGGAGTCGGGCCCCGCCACGTTGGCGGGGCTGGTCGCCGCCACCGGTCTGGCACGGCCCACGGCCCACCGACTCGCCGTCGCACTCGAACACCACCGCCTCGTCACCCGCGACATGCAGGGCCGCTTCATCCTCGGCCCCCGCCTCGCCGAACTCTCCGCCGCCGCGGGCGAGGACCGCCTGCTGGCCGCCGCCGGCCCGGTCCTCACCCACCTGCGGGACGTGACGGGCGAGAGCGCCCAGCTCTACCGCCGCCAGGGCGAGATGCGGATCTGCGTGGCCGCCGCCGAGCGCCTCTCCGGCCTGCGCGACACCGTGCCGGTGGGCTCCACCCTCCCGATGAAGGCCGGCTCGGCCGCCCAGGTCCTGCTCGCCTGGGAGGAGCCCGAGCGCCTCCACCGCGGCCTCCAGGGCGCCCGCTTCACCGCCACCGCGCTGAGCGGCGTGCGCCGCCGCGGCTGGGCCCAGTCCATCGGCGAGCGCGAGCCCGGCGTGGCCTCGGTCTCCGCCCCCGTCCGCGGCCCCTCCAACCGCGTCGTCGCCGCCGTCTCCGTCTCCGGCCCCATCGAGCGCCTCACCCGCCACCCCGGCCGGATGCACGCCCAGGCCATCATCGAAGCCGCGAACCGCCTCACCGAGGCCCTCCGCCGCACCTGAACGACCCCGTGACACCACGATGCCCTCCCGGCCGCCGGCCGGGAGGGCATCGCCGCGCCGGGGCGAGGAGGACGCCGGGGCGAGGAGGACGAGGGAGAGGTGGGACCGCACGCCCGGGATGGACGGGGGCGGAAATGCAAAAAGCCCCGGTTTCCCGGAGCTTGTGCACTGAGTTTCTTGGCTGGGGTACCAGGACTCGAACCTAGACTAAATGAACCAGAATCACTCGTGCTGCCAATTACACCATACCCCAAAAGTACCCCCGACCGGATTCGAACCGGCGCTACCGCCTTGAGAGGGCGGCGTGCTAGGCCACTACACAACGGGGGCCCGAATGAGCGAGTACCCCCGACCGGATTCGAACCGGCGCTACCGCCTTGAGAGGGCGGCGTGCTAGGCCACTACACAACGGGGGCGGGACTCATTCGTTTTGCAATTGTCAAGAATTGCGTACCCCCGACCGGATTCGAACCGGCGCTACCGCCTTGAGAGGGCGGCGTGCTAGGCCACTACACAACGGGGGCTCACTGCAGATGTGCTGCGCTGGGGTACCAGGACTCGAACCTAGACTAACTGAACCAGAATCAGTCGTGCTGCCAATTACACCATACCCCACCAGAGTTCAACCCCTCCGTGGGGTCTTCCTCGGTGTCTTGCGCCTCCCTGCCCGGGCGGCGCAGGAAGAACATTACCCGACGCCCCGCCCCGCTCCAAAATCGATAACCGCAGGCAGTGCGCCGGACACCTGCGGGCCAGGTCAGTGACACGGCCCGCAGGCGCCCGGAAGGGGCCCGGGGAGGGCCCGGGAGGCGGCTCAGGAGGCCGGGAGGAGCTCCAGGGCGGCGCGCAGGCGGCGGAGCGTCTCCTCGCGGCCGAGCAGTTCCATGGACTCGAACAGCGGCGGGGAGACCCGGCGCCCGGTGACCGCGACCCGCAGCGGGGTGAAGGCGAACTTGGGCTTGATGCCCAGGCCGTCGACCAGGGCCTCGCGCAGGGCGGCCTGGATCGGGTCGGGGGTGAAGTCGGGCAGCGCGGTGAGCGCCTCGACGGAGGCCTCCAGGACCGGGCGGGCGTCCGCGGTGAGGACCTTGGCGGCGTCCTCGGGGTCGACGGCGAAGTCGGCCGGGTCGACGAACAGGAAGCCGGCCATGGTGACGATCTCGGAGAGGACGACCATCCGCTCCTGGGTGAGCGGCGCGACCTTGGCGAGCAGGTCGAGCTGCTCGGCGGTGGGCTCGGCCGGGAGCAGGCCGGGGGCCTGCAGGTAGGGCACCAGGCGCTTGACGAACTCCTCGGGGGCGAGGCGGCGGAGGTGCTCGGCGTTGATGTGCTCGGCCTTCTTGAGGTCGAAGCGGGCCGGGTTGCCGTTGACGTCGTCGATGTCGAAGGCGGCGACCATCTCGTCGACGTCGAAGATGTCGCGGTCCTCGGCGAGCGACCAGCCCAGCAGGGCCAGGTAGTTGAGCAGGCCCTCGGGGAGGAAGCCGCGCTCGCGGTAGAGGTTGAGCGAGGACTGCGGGTCGCGCTTGGAGAGCTTCTTGTTGCCCTCGCCCATCACGTACGGCAGGTGGCCGAACCGCGGGGTGGTGCCGTTGCCGACGCCGATCTCCGCCAGGGCCGCGTACAGGGCGATCTGACGGGGCGTCGAGGAGAGCAGGTCCTCGCCGCGCAGGACGTGGGTGATCTCCATCAGGGCGTCGTCGACCGGGTTGACCAGGGTGTACAGCGGGGCGCCGTTGGCCCGGACGATGCCGTAGTCGGGGACGTCCTTCGGGTCGAAGGAGATCGGGCCGCGCACCAGGTCGTCGAAGGCGAGGGTGGTGTCGGGCATCCGGAAGCGGAGGATCGACGGGCGGCCCTCGGCCTCGTAGGCGGCCCGCTGCCCGGCCGTCAGGTCGCGGCAGTGGCCGTCGTAGCCGGAGGGCCTGCCGGCCGCGCGGGCGGCCTCGCGGCGGGCGTCGAGCTCCTCGGTGGTGCAGTAGCAGGGGTAGGCGTGGCCGGCCTCGCGCAGGCGCTTCGCGACGTCCGCGTAGACGTCCATCCGCTGCGACTGGCGGTAGGGGGCGTGCGGGCCGCCGACCTCGGGGCCCTCGTTCCAGTCGAAGCCGAGCCAGCGCATGGCGTCGAGCAGCTGCCGGTACGACTCCTCGGAGTCGCGGGCCGCGTCGGTGTCCTCGATGCGGAAGACCAGGGTGCCGCCGTTGTGCCGGGCGTAGGCCCAGTTGAACAGGGCGGTGCGGACCAGGCCGACGTGCGGGTTGCCGGTCGGGGAGGGGCAGAAGCGGACCCGGACGGCGGGGTTCTTCCCCGTGGCGGAGTCACCGATAGCTGCAGTGGACACGCTTGCTGCTTCCTTCATCGCTTGACGACCTTGTTGGAGAGGGTGCCGATGCCTTCGACGGAGACGGCGACCTCGTCGCCGACGGTCAGGGGGCCGACGCCCGCGGGGGTGCCGGTGAGGATGACGTCGCCGGGGAGCAGCGTCATCGCCTCGGAGACGTGCACGATCAGCTCGGCGACCGAGCGGACCATCTGGGAGGTGCGACCGGCCTGGCGGAGCTCGCCGTTGACGGTGCAGGTGACGGCCAGGTCGGCGGGGTCGAGGTCGGTCTCGATCCAGGGGCCGAGCGGGCAGGAGGTGTCGAAGCCCTTCGCGCGGGCCCACTGGCCCTCGCGCTGCTGCACGTCGCGGGCGGTGACGTCGTTGGCGCAGGTGTAGCCGAAGACCACCTCGGGGACGCGCTCCAGCGGCACCTCGCGGCACATCCGGCCGATCACCACGGCGAGTTCGGCCTCGTACTGCACGTCCGAGGAGAACGGCGGGTAGGCGATCGACTCGGTGGGGCCGATGACGGCGGTGGAGGGCTTGAAGAACGTCAGCGGGACGGCGGGGACCTCGTTGCCCAGCTCGGCGGCGTGCGCGGCGTAGTTGCGGCCGACGGCGACGATCTTGCTGGGGAGCATCGGGGCCAGCAGCCGGACGTCCTGCAGGCGGTGGGTCTCACCGGTCGGCTGGGGGGTGCCGAAGGGGTGGCCGGCGAGGGTGTGGACCACCAGCGAGTCGGGTTGCGCGGCGTCCCCCTCGATGATTCCGAAGGAGACCGAGCCCGCCGCGGGGCTCCCTTCGCGGACGGAGAACCTGGCGATACGCACAGCCCTGCAACCTCTCGGTTCGTCGGCCGTCCGGACGCTCCCGGACGGCTGCCGAGCCCGCAGTACCGGGCCCGGCTGGTGCCACCAGGTTATCGAGGCGGAGGTCAGTCCCGCGGCAGGCGGGGGGCCGGGGCGGTCATCAGGACCGTGCGGCGCGGGTTGGCCGTGCTGGCGGGGAGCTCGGTGGCGTACGCCCGGGGGGTGCGGCCGGCGGCGAAACCCGGGAGCTGGGAGAAGTCCGCGACGGAGGCCAGGGTGGTGCGGCGCGGGTTGGCCGTGGAACGGGTGGCCTCGGTGGTCGTCTCGGACATTTGCGTCAGCACCCTTGTTTCGCTCGAACGGACTTTTGCACGGGCCCGCCGCTGGGCAGGCTCCGATCAACCCTGTCAGGTTAGGGAGCCCATTCCACAGCGGCCGTGACCAAAGCTACACATCGGGCTGTGATTTTGCTCACAATTACCGGAACAAAGGGCGCACAGGTGAAGATTCGGGACCAATGTCGAAATCCACCATTGCGGATATCCCGGACATTCCACGCACAAGCCGATCTTCTCCTTCGTTGACCGGTCCATGTCGAGTGTCCGAAAAGAACCGTATTCCGGGGTGGATGCGCCACGCAACGTGAGGCCCCGCGCGCGGAGGGTGGCCCAGGACACCGTGTCGTAACGGCCCTTGTTGGACTTCCCCCGCTGTGCTGGAATGCCACGGAAAAACTCGACACCGCCCTATCTCCGCCCGGCGGGGAAGGGCGCCCGGTCCAGAGGTTGCGACGCCAGTGCAGGGACGTTTCAAGAGGGGCAGCGGCGCCGCGGGTGACCCGGAGTCGCGCGAGCCCGTGGCCGGCCCCCACCAGGCGGCACCGGCGACGACGGGCCAAGGAGAGCGGCCGTACGGCGCTCCCGCCGAGCCCGCCGCCGAGAGCGGTGCGCAGAACGCGAACGGCGCGCCGCAGGAACGGGCCGACGACAGGTCGGCCGACAAGAACAGCAAGCGGGCCAGGCTCCGCGGCACGCTCACCCGCCGCCGCGCGACCGGCCTGAGCCGCTTCGCCATGCGCAACTGGCGGATCCGCACCCGCCTGATCGCCCTGCTCCTCCTCCCCGTGATCGTGGCGCTCGTCCTCGGCGGCCTGCGCGTGCAGAGCTCGATGGAGAACTCCCGCGAGCTGTCCCAGATGAGCGACCTGGCCGAGCTGGCCCGGAGCGCGACCGACCTGGCCCACGCCCTGCAGACCGAGCGCGACATCTCCGCCGGTCCGCTGGCGGCCGGCGGCACGGCGACCGCCGACAAGGAGATCACCAAGGCGCAGAGCGACACCAACGCGCTGTCCAAGAAGTTCACCGCCGCGGCCGACAAGTTCGACAACCTCGACCTGGCCGGTTCCAAGACCCTGCTGCTGCAGGTCCGCCGCGACCTCAACAGCCTCTCCGGCGCCCGCACCGGCGCGTTCCGGGACCCGAACAACATCCAGGCGACGATCACCAACTACGACGCGATCATCACCGACCTGCTCGGCGCCACCCAGGACATCGCGGTCACCTCGAACTCCTCCGAGCTGATCACGGCCACCCGCTCGCTCTACCAGTTCTCGCTGTCCAAGGAGTACACCTCCATGCAGCGCGCGCTGATCTCCGCGGCGCTGGCCAACCCGGCGGGCCCCAGCCTCTCCTCGTCCGACGAGACCTTCGGCATCCGCCTGATGAACTCCGAGGACAACGCCACCCAGAACTTCACCGCGATCTACGGCGAGGGCGCGGCCCGCTCGCTGCGCTCCGCGATGAGCTTCAACAAGGTGATCGCCGAGGCCGACCGGTTCTCCAAGGCCGTCCTCACCCCCAACGGCATCAAGCAGACCGACGACGTCAGCTACCAGCAGTGGTACGAGGAGGCGACGGCCAAGATCACCGCCCAGCGGGCGATCGAGACCACCCTGCTGGCGAACCTGAACGGCAAGGCCCAGAAGCTCCAGTCCGACGCCGACACCGAGTCGGTGATCAACGCCTCGCTGGTCGCCCTGGTGCTCGTCGTCGCCATCGCCGGCGCCGCCCTGGTGGCCCGCTCGATGGTGCGCTCGCTGACCCGCCTGCAGACCTCCGCCGAGGACGTCGCCGAGCGCCGCCTGCCGGAGCTGGTCAAGACCCTCTCCGAGAGCGACCCACAGGACGTCGACGTCACCGTCGAGCCGGTCGGCGTCGACTCCGCCGACGAGATCGGCCACGTGGCGCACGCCTTCGACATGGTGCACCGCGAGGCGGTCCGACTGGCCGCCGAGCAGGCGCTGCTGCGCGGCAACATCAACGCGATGTTCACCAACCTCTCGCGCCGCAGCCAGGGCCTGATCCAGCGCCAGCTGTCGCTGATCTCCGAACTGGAGAGCCGCGAGGCGGACCCGGACCAGCTGGCCTCGCTGTTCAAGCTCGACCACCTCGCGACCCGCATGCGCCGCAACGGCGAGAACCTCCTCGTCCTCGCGGGCGAGGACCCGGGCCGCCGCTGGACCCGCCCCGTCCCGCTGGTCGACGTGCTGCGCGCCGCCGCCTCCGAGGTGGAGCAGTACGAGCGCGTCGAGCTCGCCTCGGTGCCCACCGCCGAGGTGGCCGGCCGCGTCGTCAACGACCTCGTCCACCTGCTCGCCGAGCTGCTGGAGAACGCCACCTCCTTCTCCTCCCCGCAGACCCGGGTCCGGGTCACCGGCCACGCCCTGCCGGACGGCCGGGTGCTGATCGAGATCCACGACACCGGCATCGGCCTCTCCCCCGACGACCTCGCCGACATCAACGAGCGCCTCGCCAACCCGCCGGTCGTGGACGTCTCCGTCTCCCGCCGGATGGGCCTGTTCGTGGTCGGCCGGCTGTCCCTGCGGCACGGCATCCGGATCCAGCTCCGCCCGTCCGACTCCGGCGGCACCACCGCGCTGGTCATGCTGCCGGTCGACGTCACCAACTCCGCCGAACGGCGCGGCAACCGGCCCGGTGCGGGCGCCGGTGCCGGCGCCGGTGCGGGCCAGGCCGGCGGCAAGCAGCAGCGCGGCCTGGCGCCGACGCCGCGCCAGCAGGGCCGTCCCGGGGGCGACCTGCCCGGCGGCGGGCGCACCGCGCTCGGCCAGCCGGGCCCGAACGACGCCGCCGGCCGTCCGCAGCTGGGCCAGGGCCCGGGCGGCGGCAGCCCCGACCTGTTCTCCCCCGCCGGGTCCTCCGGCCCGTCCGCGCCGCGGCGCGTGCCGGGCGGTCCCGGTGGCCAGGGCGCGCCCGGCGGCCAGCCGGGCGACGGCGGGTTCGGCCCGGGCGGCGCGTTCGGCACCGGCCCGGCCCAGGGCGGCCGTTCCGGTGGGCTGCCGACCCGTTCGGTGGGCCAGTCGCTGCGCGAGAACTCGGCTCCGGGCGGATCGGGGCCGTCGGCCCCGGCCGGTCCGGGCGCGGGTGCGCCGGGCGCGGGCGGTCCGGGCGCGGGCGGTCTGCCGCCGCGCCGGGTGCCGGGCGCCTCGGGTGCGCCGGGCCTGCAGGGCGGTCCGGGCGGCGGGCTGCCGCCGCGGCGTCCGCAGCAGCAGGGCCAGCCCGGCGGCCAGCCGGGCCAGCCGCCGCAGGGCGGTCCGCAGGGGCCGCGCCGTCCGCAGGGCCCGCAGGGTCCGCAGGGCGGTCCGCAGCAGGGCCAGCAGCAGCGTCCGTTCGGCGAGCCGACCCAGCACGGGCGGGCCGAGCAGCCGCAGCGGCGTCCGCTGCCGCAGCAGCCGGCCGCGCCGATCGAGGCGGCGCCGGGCGACCAGTCCGGCCTGTTCGGGCGGCCGCGGTTCGAGGCGTCCGACATCGACCCGCGCGACCCGCTGGGCCTCGGCCTGGTGGAGCCGGTGCTGCCGGACCCGGTCGGCCACGGCGTCCCGCCGCTGCCGCCGCAGGCCCAGCAGCAGCAGCCGCAGCAGCAGTTCGCGGAGCGTCCGCAGCCGATGGCGCTGCCGACGGCCGGTGAGCAGCCGTCCGCCCCGGCCGGTCCGGCGCAGGGCCACGAGCAGTTCCGGCCGCGCACGTACCAGCCGCAGCGTCCCGGCACCTCGGCGCCGGGCTTCGGCCAGCAGGGCCAGCAGCAGGCGCCGCAGGCCCAGCAGCAGCGTCCGCAGGGCCAGCCCGGTCAGCCGGGCCAGGGCCTGCCGCCGCGTCCGACCGGTCCGCAGGGCGGTGTGCCGCAGGGCGCCCCGCAGCAGCGTCCGGCCGCGCCGCAGGGCCCGGCCGGTCCGCAGCGCCCGACCGGTCCGCAGGGCCAGCCGGGCCAGCCCGGTCAGGGCCGTCCGTTCCCCGGCCAGGGGCAGGGCCCGGGCCAGGGGCAGCGTCCGGCGGCGCCGTTCGGCGGTGCTCCGGCGGGCGGCGCGGTGGACCCGCAGGGCGACCCGGACGCGCCGTGGCGCCCGTCGGCGAACGACGAGCGCTGGCGGCGGGCCGAGCAGATGCGCGAGCCGCAGACCAGCGGC
Organism: Kitasatospora sp. NPDC001540; assembly: GCF_042894345.1. NCBI lineage: Bacteria > Bacillati > Actinomycetota > Actinomycetes > Kitasatosporales > Streptomycetaceae > Kitasatospora > Kitasatospora sp. NPDC001540. The sequence goes on along the minus strand of NZ_JBIAVO010000031.1, from coordinate 1,408 downwards.
CTGACCACCTCGGGGCTGCCTCGCCGCACCCCGCAGGCCAACCTGGTCTCCGGCAGCGCCGAGGCCAGCCCGCTGACCGGTCCCCAGGTCTCGCGCAGCCCGGAGGAGGTGCGCGGCCGACTGACCAACCTGCGCCGCGGCATCCAGCAGGGCCGCCAGGCGGGCACCCAGCAGTCGGGCTTCGGCGGTCCCGGGTCGCAGCAGCGGCCTGGCTTCGACTTCGGCGGGACGTCCGAGGGCTACCGGGGAGCCCGGGGCGGACGGTCCGACGTCGATGGCAACAACGGCTTCGGCCCCGAGCACCAGGAGCGTTGAGTTGATCCAGATGAGCCAGGCCGCACAGAACCTGAACTGGCTGATCACCAATTTCGTGGACAACACCCCTGGGGTGTCCCACACCGTGGTGGTCTCCGCCGACGGTCTGCTGCTGTGCATGTCCGAGGGCTTCCCCCGGGACCGCGCCGACCAGCTGGCCGCCGTGGCCTCCGGACTGACCTCGTTGACCTCGGGTGCGAGCCGGATCTTCGAGGGCGGTGAGGTCAACCAGACCGTCGTGGAGATGGAGCGCGGCTTCCTGTTCCTGATGGCGATCAGCGACGGTTCCGCGCTCGCGGTCCTCGCCTCGCCGGACTCCGACATCGGCCTGATCGGTTACGAGATGGCCCTGTTGGTCGACCGGGCCGGCGCGGTGCTCACGCCGGCCCTGCGGGCCGAGCTCCAGGGCAGTCTCCTGCACTGACGGTCGGGTCCGCCCCACCCCCCGACTCCTTCGCACCACCCTCACCGTGCCGGGCCCCAACCCGACCCCGGGCCCGGCACTTCACCCCAGGTCTTCGCCGTACGGTGGCTGACAGCCCGTCAGCCAGCGGCCCAGCGGGCTCCGGCCGCGAACGACTGCAGCACAAGGAGGACGCATGACCCCGCCCCCGACACCCGCCGGCGCCTACGGCAACGGGTACGGAAACGGCTACGGCGGCCAGCAGGCCGGCGGGTACGGCGGCCAGCAGTCGGACGGCTACGAGCAGCAGCCGCTGGTCCGCCCGTACGCGATGACCGGTGGACGCACCCGCCCCCGCTACCAGTTGGCCATCGAGGCGCTGATCTCGACCACCGGCACCACCGCTCCGGGCGGGCTGCTCCCCGAGCACGCCCGCATCGTGTCGCTGTGCCGCGAGGTCAAGTCGGTCGCCGAGATCTCCGCGCTGGCAGGTGTCCCGCTCGGGGTCGCCCGCATCCTCGTCGCAGACCTGGCGGAAGCCGGTCTGGTCGCCATCCACCAGCCCGCCGCCGCGGGCGAGTCGGGCGGTACGCCTGACGTCACGCTGCTCGAAAGGGTCCTCAGTGGACTTCGCAAGCTCTAACGCGGCCGCCGCCCCCAGCCGCGCCACCACCTCCGCCAAGATCGTCG